>CAZSTE010000051.1:0-7250 GCA_964609735.1 uncultured bacterium | reverse complement strand
TAGTTCTATGAGTGTAAATCCCTTTTTCTTCATCTTTTCTCACCTCCTTTGCTTTATTATCTTCATTATTATCTTACATAACCCTGTTTAATTTGTCAAGTCCTAATTATTACAAATATTACAAAATAAATCCCAGGTGTTTTTCTTAAAATTTTTTCATTTCAACCTAAATAAGAAATTCAGATCTAGATTTATTTGCATTGGAACAGGAATTAGTTTATTTTTTTTATCAGGGTCAGGCACCTGAAACATATAATTTATATCAAGATTCATTTTACCGTCCACCTTTTTAATAATACCCTGGGAAGAATCAAAAAATATTTCGCCATCTGAATTATTCTTACCTGTAATTTTTATCTCTACATCCTGCTGTTTTGTTGTTTGCCTTATGCTCTGATTTGAAATAATTCTTATCTTATCGTTGTTTCCTGATTTTCCTTCATAAAGATATGTAAATTCCAGTTGTGGAATTTTACCTGTCGGAAAATTAAATGACTCAATTCTTTGAGTCCATCGTGAACCCTGTTTCACTGTATCAGGAAAAATAGGAAACATACTCAAAAATGGGGCAGCATCCATAAGACCCTTTTTTAATATTGTTGTTTTATAAATTTTCCCATTTTTATCCATTTGAACCAGCATTTCCGGGATATAAGACGATATCTGGGTTTCAGAACCTGTTGTATCCTCAAAAACATCGTTATTCACACATATCTTTGATTTTTTCGCTGTGATTTTTAGTTGATAAAGCCCGTTTAATTCTCCAAGATTGAGAATTTCAAGGTCAAAATTTACCCTTACATTAAATCTGGTTGGTTTTTCATCAAAAGAAGCCCAGCCAGCATTTCCATGTATATCCACATTATAAACAATATTTTTAAGTGGCGGAAATTGATATTGAAAGTTCTCAGCATATGCCAATATTGCGAATCCAAAAAGAATAAACATAATTTTTTTCATCGGACTTCCTCCGCAAAACGGTTAATCCTGATTATGGCCTCTTTAATATTTTCTATGCCTGTTGCGAATGATATTCTAATAAAACCTGGCGCGCCAAAATCATCGCCCCCAACAACAGCGATTTTTTCTTCCTCCAATAATTTTTGTGCAAGCTGGGACGATGGCATATTGCCTATTTTCATAAGAACATAAAAAGCGCCTTCTGGTTTGCAATAGGTAATAAGGCCTGAAATGTTTTCAATAATGTGGTTTCTACGTTTTTCAAATTCTCCAACCATCTTTTCTACCTCAGACTGATTAGAGCATATTGCGGTTAATGCAGCTTTTTGAGCAAATGAGGTTGGATTTGATGTTGTTTGGCTTTGAATATTTGCCACTGCCTTTGCAATAGATAATGGCGCTGCAAGATATCCTATTCTCCAACCGGTCATTGCGTATGTTTTTGACACAGCATTAACAATAATTGCAAGCTCCTTTATTTGTTTATTAAGCGAGGCAATGCTTATATGTTTTGCGTTATCATAAATAAATTTTTCATAGACCTCGTCAGAAATTACGATTATCCCTTTTTCACAGATAATTTCTGCAATGGTTTCAAGTTCTTTTTTAGAATAAACAACACCTGTTGGATTGGACGGGCTATTAAGAATAAGCGCTTTTGTTTTGTTTGTGATGATTGATTTTAGATATTCAATATCTATCCTGAAATTATCATGATAGCGACAGATAATAGGTATTGCTCCTGCAATCTTTACCATTTCAGGATAACTTACCCAATAAGGCGCTGGAATAATAATTTCATCTCCGATATTGCAGATTGCGAGAAGAATATTAAATAAACTATGTTTTGCGCCACAAGAAACAATTATCTGGTCAGGCTCGTATTCTAATCCATTATCCTTTTCAAACCTATTACAGATTGCCTGTCTTAATTGTTTTATCCCTGAAGAATCCGTATATTTGGTAAATCCTTCCTGTATTGATTTGATCGCGGAATTTTTGATAAAATCAGGTGTGTCAAAATCAGGCTCGCCAACAGAAAGATTAATAATCTGTTCACCAGCAGCCATAAGTTCTGCTGCCTTTTTGTTGACAGCAAGTGTGCCTGATGGTTTTATTGCTTTTGCTCTGGTGGAAATTTTATCGTCAATCATATTATTCCTTTTAATTATTTTAATTAAAATTATACCATATAAATAAAAAATAATAATTTAATAATTATTTTTATAGTTTTTCCATTGCCTATTTTTGTAAAATTTGTAACAATGGATTATGGAAGATTTTCTATCATCATCCCTTCATCCCACTTTGTTTTTGTTAAAGGGGGAAATAAAGAAGGCGGGGATAGATTTTTATCCTTCTTTTTTCTTTATTTTCTGATAATAATAACAGATTTATGCTATAATTATTTTTATTGCCGGAGTGGTGGAACTGGCAGACGCGCTGGACTCAAAATCCAGTGAAGGCAACTTCGTGAGGGTTCAAATCCCTCCTCCGGCACGGGTTATTTTTTAAAAAAAGGGATTTGAACTGGAGCGAAGTTAAGACAATGCGAGCAGCCGTAGCATTGTCAGCGGTGGCCGAGCCGAGTTGTCGTGGAAAACGAGGCCGCTCAAATCCCTCCTGCGGCACGGTTATTTATTTTTTCAGATTTTGCAAAAAAATAAGGAACTATCATGACAGCAAAAGAAAGATGGCAAAATGTGTTTCATTTTAGGAGTGTTGATAGAATTTTTAATATTGAATTTGGTTGGTGGCCTGAAACATTGCAACGCTGGTATAAAGAAGGTCTTCCTCAGGATATAAACGCCAGAAACGGCGATACCTTTTTTGGCTTTGACAAAGCCCTTTATGTTCCGGTAAATCTTGGGCTAGACCCTTTATTTGAAGAAAAAATAATTAAAGAAACAGACCAGTATAAAATTATACAGGATAGATCAGGAAGAATTCTAAAATGTTTCAAAGATGACAAAAGCGCAGTTCCTCATTACATAAAATTTCCGATTGAAAATAGAAATGACTGGCAAAAATTCAAACAAAAGCTCAATCCCGATTCGGTTCGATATCCATCACAAGAAGATTGGAATCAGTTTAAGAAAGAAACGGAAAATTCACAAAACCCGGTTATCATAAATGGCGGCAGTTTATTCGGCTGGATAAGGGATTGGATGGGATTTGAAAACTGTTTAATAACATTTTATGACCAGCCAGACCTGATTGAAGAAATAATGGATTATCTCTGCGAATTTATTCTGGCTGTTAATGAAAAGGCATTGTTAGAAATTAAAATTGATGCAGTGGCAATGTGGGAGGATATGGCTTTCAAAACACAGCCAATGATATCGCCTGCCCTTTTTAAAAAATACCTTGTTCCACGATATAAAAAGATGTCTGAACGGTTTCTAAAAGCAGGGATTGATTTGATTTATGTTGATTGTGATGGCAACATCAATGAAATCGCGGGATTATGGCTTGAAGCAGGAATAAATATAATGTTTCCACTTGAAATAAATAGCGGTTCTGATCCTGTTTCTTTGAGAAAAAAATTTGGAAAAAAAATTTTACTTATGGGCGGGGTTGATAAAAAAGCCCTTATAAAAGGACCAAAAGCCATAGATATAGAACTAAACAGAATAAAAGCCACTGTTGAAGAGGGTGGATATATTCCTCATGTTGACCATCGGGTTCCTCCTGATGTGGATTATAAAAATTATCTGTATTATCTTAGAAAAAAACGGGAAATTTTTAATATTTTTGATTGGGAAATCCCGGAGATAAAAATATAGGAGGACAATGAAATCTGGCACAGTAGCAATTATTGGGAAACCCAATGTCGGAAAATCCACACTTATTAACGCAATTATAGGTTCAAAGATTTCTATTGTTTCTAAACATCCGGCAACAACAAGGTTTTGTATTCTTGGAATAAAAACCACAGAAACATATCAGATTGTATTTGTTGATACCCCGGGCATTGAACAAGCCCGGCATCAACTTGGCGAGATTATGCAGAAAAATATTCTTCAAGCCGTAAAGGACGCGGATGTCATTGTTGGTGTTATTGCAGCAATAAACCTTGATGAGGAGGATGAAAAAATTATCAAACAACTCAGCGACAACACCGGCAAAAGAGTTATTATTGCACTTAATAAGATTGATAGAATAAAACCAAGGACAAAACTGCTTTCATTGATTGATAGGATATCCTCACAATACAAATTCCAGGAAATTGTTCCATGTTCTGCATTAACAGGAGAAAATATCTCAGGACTTGAAAAACTTATTGTTGAAAATCTTCCAGAAGCAGACCCACTTTTCCCGCCAGAATGCATTGATACATTTCCCCAAACATATAAAATAGCTGAAATAATTCGTGAAAAGGTTTTTGAAGAGGTTTATGAGGAGATACCTCATTCTGTGGCTGTGGAGATTGAAGAAATAAAACCAGGAGATAAAAACCCGGATATGGCTGTTATCACTGCTACAATTGTTGTTGAAAAAAGTAATCAAAAAAAGATTATTATCGGTAAGGATGGCGAAAAGATTAAAACAATCGGCGCAAAAGCAAGAAAAGAAATAGAGATGCTACTTAATAAAAAGGTTTATCTTAATCTACGGGTTAAAACAATAGAAAAATGGAGGGATAGACCTGATATTTTTAGCAGATTTGGATATGGCTCAATGTAGAATTTCCCATTACCCTTTTTATAAAAAGGAACAAATAAAAATCCAGTCTTGCCTTCCTTTATAAAGGGTGGGAGTAAAGAAACAAGACGGAAGAAAAGAAAAAAGATGTTATTCTGTAAAAAGAGCATCAAGTGTGAATGAATCTTCTTGGTTTTCAATATCAGCGTTTTTAATAATGTTAAAAAATACCCCTAACATCGCCATAGAAATAACAAGAGATGATCCTCCATAACTAAAAAATGGAAGCGTTGTTCCTTTTGGGGGAAGAATTTTTACCACAACCCCTGTATGGAGAAGCACCTGAATGCTGAAATAGATACCAATGCCAAAGGCAAGATATTTTCCAAAGGCGTCTTTTGTCTTATGACTAAACCAGAAAGCGGTCCAGATTATCGTCGCAAACAGAAACAAGACAAAACAGGCGCCAACAAAACCGGTTTCTTCAGCAATAACCGCAAAAACATAATCCTTGTGCGCTTCTGGCAAAAATTCAAGTTTTTGTCTGCCCCGCCCAAGCCCCACGCCAAAAAACCCACCAGAACCCACTGAAATAAGCGCCTGAATTACAGAATATCCAATGCCCAGTGGATCCTTTTCAGGCCAGAGAAACGCAAGAACTCTTTTCCATCTGTAAGGTTCAAAATGTACAAGATACCACACAGCGGGAACGCAACCAACAAAAATTCCACAAATAACGCCCCAGGGCAATCCGCTAACAATAAGAAAAGCCATTAAATATAAAAACACAATAATGGTGCTTCCAAAATCAGGTTCTGCCATTAAAAGAAGCATGATTAATCCGCAAACAGCCGATGGAATAAAAAACTCTTTTTTGCTTTTTTTTTGTTGTTTAAACCTAGCAAAAAAATCAGCAAAATATATGACAAGGGCAAACTTGGCAAGTTCTGATGGCTGAAAATTAATGCCTTTAAATCCAATAGACCTTTTCGCACCCTTTACCCGGGTTCCAACAATAGGTGTTATAAGTAAAAGAATAATAGAAACCACGATAAGCAATTTGGAAAATCTTTTAAGTTTTGTATAATGGTAATTTTTCAGGAAAAAAAATAAAAAAAGGCCAGGTATAAAAAATAAACAATGTCTTTTAAAATAAAAAAAAGCATCCCCTGTTACCTGAAGGGCATAAGGCGCGCTTGAACTCAAAACCATCGCACAACCGCCAATCAGTAAAATAGCAGCAGCAATAACGCATCTATAATAGATTTTTAACCGCTGCCTTGAAGACATCGCCGCGCTCCTGATAGTTTTTAAACATATCAAACGAGGAACAGCCAGGAGATAGAAGAACAATATCACCCGGACTACCCAATGAAACAGAAAGTTTTATCACCTCATCAAAATTTTTAACCTCTAACATTGGAATTCCAGAAGGCGCAAGTTCTTTTTTGATTCTGTCTTTTGCTTCGCCCATAAGAAAAATCATTTTTACCCTTCCTTTAATAATCGTGTTTAATGGTTCAAAAGAAATTTTCTTGTCTTTTCCACCGAGTATCAAAAAAATGTTATTCCTTTCAGGAAGACCTTCAACCGCTCTGTACACAGCATCAACATTGGTGGCTTTTGAATCATTGATAAATGTAATTCCATTAATCACAGCAATATGTTCCATCCTATGAGGAAGAGGCCGAAAATACGCAAGAACCTTTTGAATAACATCAGGAGAGATACCACATATTTGTGTTATTGCTGAAACAGCCATCACATTTTCAAGATTGCAGATGCCTGAAAGTTTGCTTTTTCTAAAATCTGCAAGTGAAAAAAGTTTTTTCCCATTATAAACAACATCCTCGCCACAAATATATACACCATGTGTGGTTTGCTTGCTTGAGAAAAAAACCCTGTTGCATCTTAATAAATTGCCTATTTCTTTGCAAAAAATATTATCATAATTCAGAATTGCAAAATCTTCAGGCCCTGAATTTATAAATAGTTTTCTTTTTGCCGCAACATATTGCGAAAAATTTTTATAATAATCAAGATGGTCATCGGCAATATTAAGAATAACACCAATAAACGGGGTAAAATTTTCAATATATTCAAGCTGAAAACTGCTGATTTCAAGAATAATCCAGGTATTTTCATTGATTGAATCAATCTCACCAATAAAACTATTCCCTATATTGCCGCATGTTATATGCGAAATGCCGGACTCCTGAAAAACAGAATGGGTAAAAGAAACCGCTGTTGTTTTGCCATTTGTTCCGGTGATCGCTATAATTTTTTTTGATGGAGAAAGATGATAGGCAATTTCAATCTCGCTTATAATTTTTATATTTTTTGATTTTGCCCATAAAATTGGAACAGCATCCAACGGAATTCCAGGGCTTGGAACCACAAGCTCAGTTTTATCAAAAAATTCAATAGAATGGCCGCCTATTTCAACCTTTATTCCTAGGGAAAGCAGTTTTTGTTTTTTTTCTTCTATATCAGGGGTATTATTCAATTCTGTTACGCGGACGTTTGCACCTTTTTTAAAGAAACTAACCGCAGCATCAAATCCTGTTTCTCCGAGACCCACAATCAACACATTTTTACCTTTTATTCTATCCATCTTATCTTATCGTAATGTTAACAAAATCTTA
>CAZSTE010000050.1:876-7294 GCA_964609735.1 uncultured bacterium | reverse complement strand
GAATGTGTTTCCATACATACTGTAATATAATATCAGTATTTTTGTTTCCAATATTGGTTCCTCCTTTAAACAATCCTTAATCGATTTCTATTGTTTTTTCTCCCTGCCACAACCCATGAAGATTACACAATGCCAAAGCTTTTAACACTCCATCAGCATGGGAAAGCTTTACTGTAAAGGTAACCCTTGGAAATGACATTCCACCATAAAAAGATGCCCGGGCTAAAAATGTATCGCCATTATAAAGTTCAATCCACACAATAAAATGTCCGGGTTCGTTTGGATGCGGAAAAAGTTTCCCAACCTCAATAATTACATCGAATTCCTGGTCTTTTTTTACTCTGTCTGGCGCGGTTATCACCGGGATGTGCTTTTTTTCAAAATCTGTCATCTGTAATATGTCTTTTGGTTTGTTGATCCCGCACAGGATATCTTTATCGCAACTGCCGGCCTTTTTCTCTTCCATATTTCCTCCTTTGTTGAACGATAGTAACCTTTTTTATCAAAGTAGCAATTTCCACGGCAATAATTGCTCGCAGATAAAGAAGCTGCCAATGCCATGATTTTTTAAGATTATCGGGCAGGGTAGCAGAAGTTTCTTTTACAAGATTAAGAACCTCCAACACTTTTTCGCGGCTGCGCACATTTGGAGGATATCCTTCTTCCATAAGACGGATGGCTTTTATCATTATTCGGGTAATGCGGTGCGGATACGGATTCGCCCCATACCCACCCCACGGAACTCGATCCCACATACTAATTTCTGCAAAATTAATCAAGGGCAATCCCCCCTCCTGGACCTTAAACAAAAGAAACACCCTGATTTGCTAATTGAACATGTCGTAATCTGGATGAATAATGTCTCTTCTTGGGCATTTGTTTTGTCTGCTTTTAACCGGTTAGATGCAACAAAATGGTTATTTTTCTCGTCCAAAAGTTAGTCCTCCTTCAGAAAAAAGTTCAAGCGGCGCATCGTTCAAAAGTTGTTTTCTCGCTTTTTTTGAGATACTATTAATTGCCACAAAAATATGTGGCGTCGGCGAAGAAAATCCGCCAATTTTAATATTTAAGCCGTGTTTTCCGCCTATCATTACACCAATTTTTCCTGATTCATCCCTTATCAACCTACCGGCTGCGGGTGTTTTTGAAAATACTGGTTTTTCTATATTCCAACAGGTTGTTACACGATGCCTTTTTAAATTTCCAAGTTCATCAGGGATAAACACAGAACGAATCTCAACTGTTTTTATTCCAACAGAAAGGCTTTTAGTCAAGGATTTCCACTGCATATTTTTCTCATTTTATTATAAACTATACTATCATATTTGCCACGCCTGGGGAAGCGATAAATCCATCGGAATCTGTTTCTTTTATAAACCTCAATAAAGGAACCCGGTTATAAGGTTTAAAAATTTGACTTTTTAGCGAAAGCATGAGAAACTGAATTTAATAAATTTAGCGTCTTTTTATTATAAATATACCCGCAAAAAGCCGGGGTAGCTCAGTGGTAGAGCGCAGCCCTGAAAAGGCTGGCGTGGGCAGTTCGATTCTGCCCCCCGGCAAATCAGGGGTTTCTTATGGAATATTATCAAAATCTTCTAAAAAAACTGACCCTTCTTAATCCTGGCACCCGATTGTGGATTAACAGGGTTCTCAACAGAAACAAGGTCTTTTTTATGAATGACCTTGTTGAGATCCTGCAAAAGGTTAATGCCATGGAGGCAGACATCCAGAAACTCTCCATAGACCAGTTAAGGAATAAAACAGCCCTGTTTCGTGAAAGAATTTCAAAAGGAGAAACGATTGAAAGCATCCTTCCCGAGGCATTCGCCGTTGTAAGAGAAACCGCCAAAAGGGTTATCAATATGCGGCATTTTGACTGCCAGATTATTGGCGGAATTGTGCTTCACAGGGGACATGTAGCAGAAATGGCGACAGGCGAAGGAAAAACGCTTGTTGCAACCCTTCCATTATATCTAAACGCCTTGATGGGAAAAGGCTGCCATCTTGTGACTGTGAATGATTACCTTGCAAAAAGGGACCGTTATTGGATGGGGCCTGTTTTTGAAACACTTGGTTTGACGGTTGGGCTTATACAGCATGATATGCAACCGCCTGAAAGAAAAAAGGCTTATCAGGCAGACATCACATATGGAACGAATAATGAATTTGGATTTGACTATCTAAGGGATAATATGACCTGGCGTCCAGAAGACCAGGTGCAAAGAAATCTTTATTATGCAATTGTAGATGAGGTTGACAGCATTCTTATTGATGAGGCAAGAACTCCTTTGATTATTTCAGGACCATCAGAAGAATCTGTGTCGCTTTACTATGATATCGACAGGGTTGTAAGACGGTTGAAAAAGGATGAGGACTATACCGTTGATGAGGAAAGCCAAACAGCCAGTCTTACTGATGCGGGTGTGGCAAAATGTGAACAGTTGTTAAATGTGAAAAATTTGTACGATATATCAAATACGGAAATCGTTCACCATATCGTTCAGTCCCTTAGAGCGCACAACTTTTATAAGAGAGACGATCAGTATATAGTAAAAGACGGCCAGGTTATTATTGTGGATGAATTCACAGGAAGGTTAATGCCTGGCAGAAGATGGTCAGACGGACTCCATCAGGCAGTTGAAGCAAAAGAAAATGTCCAGATAGAAAGCGAGAATCAAACACTCGCTACCATATCCTTTCAGAACTATTTTCGTCTTTATGAAAAGCTTGCGGGCATGACAGGAACTGCTCTTACAGAAGCTGTTGAATTAAAAACAATCTATAAAATAGATGTGATTGTTATTCCCACAAATAAACCCTTAAACAGAAGAGAATTTGACGATGAAATTTACAAGGCAGAAAAAGATAAGTTTGAGGCGGTTGCGGCGGAGATAGAACAACTTTATCAAAAAGGCAGGCCTGTTCTTGTCGGCACAACATCCATAGAAAAATCAGAGCGGCTCAGTAGGATGCTTTTGAGAAAGGATATTCCTCATCAGGTTTTGAATGCAAAACATCATGAGAAAGAAGCAGAAATAATCGCGAGGGCCGGACAGCAGTTTGCTGTTACAATTGCAACAAACATGGCAGGCCGCGGAACAGATATCGTCCTGGGTAAGGGTGTTGTTGACAGCCGTTGCATCTCGCCGGAAACAGGGCAAAGCAAATGCTGTATTAACTGCGAGGATGACTGTTCCCTGTGTTTTAAAGAAAAAAGGTTTTCACACTGCAAAACAAGCTCTTCTCTTGATTGCGGCCTTCATGTAATAGGAACAGAACGGCATGAAGCGCGGAGGATTGACAATCAGTTAAAAGGCCGGTCTGGCAGACAGGGAGATCCGGGTTCTGCAAGATTTTATCTTTCCCTTGAAGATGACCTTTTGAGAATTTTTGGATCAGATCGTCTTAAAGGCATTATGGGACAGCTTCCTGATGGAGAAAAGATTAAACATCCCCTTATTACCAAAATGATAAGCAATGCCCAAAGAAAGGTAGAAGCAAGAAATTTTGAAATAAGAAAGCAACTGCTGGAATTTGACGATGTGCTAAATCAACAAAGAAAGGTTATATACGGCATCCGACAGGATATTCTTACAGGAAAAAATCTGGACACATATCTTTCTAACTTTGTTGATGATACCATCACAGAAGCGGTTGCAGAGCATATCAATGAACAGGTAAAACCTGAAAATTGGAATCTTAACGGATTATCCGGGTATCTTAAAAATATTTTTAACATATCTCTTGACCTTTCTTTGCCTGAAACACTGCGGGATATTCAGATTTGGAGAAATGATATTGAGGATAAAATAAGAACCCACATTGAAACGGCTATTGAATATCAGAAACAATCCCTTGCTGGATTATTTAATGAGGTTTTACGCTTTATTTGCCTTCAGGCGATAGACCATCGTTGGAAATCGCACCTTCGTTCCATAGATGATTTGCGGGAAGGTATTGGCCTGCGCGCTTATGGACAGCGTGATATTCTTGTGGCATATAAACAGGAGGCGTTTATTCTGTTTGAAGAAATGTTGAAGGCCATTCGGCAGGAGGTTTTAACACATCTATTCAGGGTAAAAGCACCTGAAAAGGTCGTTGCGTCTGTACCAAAACCTGTGTTTGTTCCTGCTCAATATTCACATAAAGAATTAAATCAGTTCGACGCAGTCAGGCAGGCTCAGCCAGAATCAGCGCAACAAGCTGTTTCTGTTCCGCAAACAAAACAAACCCCTATCAGGGTTGGAAAAAAAATAGGTCGTAATGATCCCTGCCCATGCGGAAGTGGGAAAAAATATAAACATTGCTGTGGAGCAAATAAGTAATGGAGGAAGTTGTGAATAACCTGTGGAAAATGTGGGAAACTGTGTTAACAAAATTAACAGAGCAACTTAAAAATGACCGGGTTATTGATATCTGGTTTAAACCATTGAAAATCAATAAGATAGATGGCAATATTCTTTATTTGGAAATTCCAAATCAGCTTTTTTATAAGGGTCTGGTTCCTTTTCTGGATATTTTGAAAAATGTACTAACAGAGGTTTTGGGTTTTATCCCTGAGATACACTGGATAATGCCGGGAGCGGATGTTCCTCAGATTGAAAACCGCAATGAACAAACCTCGTTAAAAGAGGTAGAAATAGGAAGTGGCCTTAATCCAAATTATGTATTTGAAAATTTTGTTGTTGGTCCGTGCAACCGTCTTGCTCATGCCGCAAGTTTAGCAATTGCCCAGGCCCCTGGCATTGCATATAATCCCTTGTTTATTTATGGTGATGTTGGCCTTGGAAAAACACATCTGATGCAGGCAATTGGACATCTTGCAAGGTCTCTTTCTCAAGCGCAGGTTGTTTATCTTCCTTGTGAAATATTTGTTAACAAATTCATCCATAGCATTCAAACCAAAACAACCAATAATTTTAGAAATCAGTTTAGAACGATAGACATTCTTTTAATAGACGATATCCATTTTCTCGCAGGAAAAGAAGGTACCCAGGAAGAATTTTTTCATACATTCAATGCGTTGTATGATCAAAGAAAACAGATTGTGCTTTCAAGCGATAGACCGCCAAAAGAACTTGCTTCTCTTGAAAAAAGGCTTGTTTCACGATTTGAATGGGGGCTTGTGGTTGATCTTCAATCGCCTGATTTTGAAACGCGCGTGGCAATATTGAAAAAAAAGTGTGAAACAAAAAATCTTTCTTTAAGCGATGATGTTATTTTTTATATTGCAGAAAATATAAACGGAAATATTAGAATGCTTGAAGGCGCGCTTAATCGGCTTGTGGCAGTTTCTTTGCTTTTTGAAAAAGAACTAACCGTTGATGCTGCAAAAGAATATCTTAAAGAGATGTTAATTTCACAAAACAAGGTTATTACAATACAAAAAATCCAGGAGGCGGTCGCAGAATATTTCAGAATAAGTATATATGATATCAAAAGCCAACGGCGAATAAAAAATCTTGTCATACCACGGCAGATAGCAATGTATCTATCAAGAACATTAACAGAAAGTTCATTAACATCTATTGCTGAAGAATTTGGAGGCAAAGATCATACAACAGTAATGCATGCCTATAAAAAAATTAAAAACGAGATTGAAAATAATGAAAATATTAAGGCAATCGTTGATAAGATTATAAACAATTTAAAAACATAATTATACACAATTTATCCAATAGATAAGTTATGAAATTATAGTAATTTACACATAAACACCAGGATTTACTACTTTTATTACTATAAAGGAGAAAATATGGAAATAATTATAGAAAAGCAGGCGTTAATAAACGCATTTGATAAAATTGGCAAGATTCTTCCAGCAAAACCTGTAATTAACTCAACTGGAGGAATTCTTATTGAAGCAAAAAAAGATGGTATTTCTATTATTTCAACAGACCTACAACTTACCATCAAAACATTTATAGAAGCAAAGGTTAAAGATAAAGGTGTTATACTTGTTCCAGGTAAAAATCTTATATCATTAATAAAAAAAATACCAGAAGACACAATTAAAATCACCCAAACAGACAATTATGTTGTTATAGACAATAAATCATTTCAATATAAATTTCTTCTTATGAATGTAGATGAATATCCAAAACTTCCATTAGAAAATGAATCTTTTACCGGATTAGACAATCTGTCAATTTCTACATCAGACCTTTTTGAAATGATTAAAAAAACAAGTTATTGTGTTAATCCGGGTGATCCGCGAAGCTGTTTTAGAGGCGTTCTTCTTGATAAACAAAATGGAATTCTTAATATGGTTGCTTCTGATACAAAACGATTGGCCCTTGTGAAAAAACAAGCAGGCACAGATATAAACATTAAGGTTATTCTACCCTTGCGGCTTATTGAGGTTTTACCCCTTATTTTCAAAGAATCTGATATTACAATGTTTTTTTCAAAAAAT
>CAZSTE010000050.1:0-866 GCA_964609735.1 uncultured bacterium | reverse complement strand
TTCAATCAGAAGTTGACGTAGGAACTAGTATTTATTTTACAATCAGAAAGGACAACCTTGATATCTCAATTATTAGAGGGAAATTTTCCTGACTATGAAAAGGTTATTCCTGCTTCAGACCAGTTAAATACAGCAATAATAAATACCAATCTGTTTCATGACAGCCTTGAACGGCTTTCTCTTATGTCAAACGAAAATTTTCGGGCAATAAAAATGAACTTTAGGAATAATCTTCTTGTTTTATACATTGAAAGTCCAGACAGCGGTTCTGGGGAAGAAAAACTCAATGTGAATTATTCAGGTCCGGAAAATACCATTATCTTCAATCCTGATTATCTTATACAATTTCTAAAAACCGTTACAACAGAAGAAATTGAATTTTCATTTCAGGGACCTGTCAAATCGGCAAAGCTTTGTGAAAAGGGAAATCCAAACTATCTTTATGTTGCAATGCCGATAAAGCCATGACAGAAAAAAAAATATCCGAAATCCTTACAGATGTATTAAAAAACATAGGAAGGCCATTAGAGACAAGGTATAATGAGATTATCGATTGGGACAAAATTTGGGCAGAGATATGCGGTGATGCGAGGCAGTTTAGTTATGCCCAAAAAATGAAAAACGATATATTGTATATTTATGTAAAAAATTCAGCATGGCTTCTTGAATTGCGGAAAAATAAAAACCAATATATGAAGATATTGCAGCAAAAAACAGGAAAGACGCTAAAAGATATCAGGTTTTATAGATAATAACCACCAACCCAGTATTTCTATTTTGTATTTGCTCCGAATTGTAATGGACGTTAGAACCATTATACAAGAGCATAAAGGGTATATTTATATCCCTGATTTACGTCCATATGC
>CAZSTE010000049.1:0-7430 GCA_964609735.1 uncultured bacterium | reverse complement strand
TTGTAATTTCACTGATTATATGGTTATTACTTACATGGCCATTTACAAAATATGGTTTTGATTACGAGGGACTGATTGTAGGAATACTCGCAGCCATGCTCGTTGCCATACTTTTTGGGGATGTTTTTACTGAATCTCCTCATAAGTTTTTTGAGCCAAAAAGATATCTATGGTTTATTGGTTTTGTCTTTGTTTTTTTCTGGGAATTCCTCCATGCCAGCATGGATTTCGCTTATAGAATTCTTCATCCAAACCTGCCTATCAGGCCTGGCATAATAAAGATTAAAACAGAACTTAAAAGAGAATTTGCGATTGCAATCCTTGCCAACTGTATTGGATTTGCTCCTGGTGCTGTGACAGTGGCAATCGGTCAGGATAATTACCTTTACATCCATATGGCTTTTATACGAGATACAGATCCAGAAAAAGCCACAGGGTATGTTGTAAGAAGATTTGAAATGATTTTAAAAAGGATATTTGAATGATGATAAATATTTTAATAATCGCTCTTGTCTGCTGCGCATTTCTATGTCTGTTCAAAATTGCAAGAGGACCAACAGCATCTGATAGGGCGGTGGCCATAGATATTCTCGGGATTATGATTGTTGCTTTTGGCGCTTTTATGAGTGTGAAAACAGGGAAAGAATTTTATCTTACAACCGCTCTTGTCTGGGCATTGTTGAATTTTATAGGTGTGCTTGCCCTGTCAAAATTTCTTGAAGGCAAAGGATTTGACGATTGAGGAAAATGATATGAGAGAAACCATTGGTTTTTGTTTTATGTTTTTTGGCGTGGTTTTCGACGCAATCGGATGCATTGGACTTATAAGATTGCCAGATCTTTACAACAGACTCCAAGCCTCCTTAAAATGTGTGGCGATGGGAACATCATTGACGCTTTTAGGGACAATAATCATTGTCGGTTTATCGCCTGTTGGAGCAAAAGCGCTGTTGTGTTTGTTATTCATTCTTATTATTTCACCCACCACCGAACACGCCCTTGCGCGGGCTTCTTATTTTGCGGGGGTAAGAATGTGGGAGAAAAGCATTGTTGATAAACTTAAACAGGATATAGAAGAACCTAAATCGTAATCCATGAAAATGAAAAAACCGAAAATTAGAGAGCTAAAGGAAGCAATAAAAAGTTTGATTTCAAAACCTTATACCACAAAATTTCCGTATGTCGGCCATGTTCCTTTTGAGAAATTTCGTGGGAAACCGCAGTTTAATTCTGATAGGTGCGTTGGATGTGGAGCATGTGCCATTGTTTGTCCTGCAAAGGCAATAGAGGTTGAGGATATGATAGATAAAAACACACCAACCGGAATACGAAGGCTTACCCATTATGCCGGTAGATGTATTTTTTGCGGTCAGTGCGAGGCAAATTGTATTGCGGATAATCTTGGCATAAAACTTACAAACCAGTTTGACCTTGCCTATTTTAACAGTGGGCAGGATAGCCACTTTATAGATACTGAACTTGTAATCTGTCAGGCATGCGGCCGGATTATTGCCGCGAAAAAACATCTTATATGGACAATAAAAAAGATTGGACATTTAAGTTTCGCACAGGGAATTCTTTTGAATATTAATCAAGAAATGATACAGGTTTATTCTGAGATATCTGATAGAACGGTTTCAAAACCCCCACGATACACAGATATATTCAAGATTATCTGTCCCCAATGCAGAAGGGAAATATTTATTCTTGACGAAAAAATCCAGATATAATAAATAAATGTCCTCTGATAAAATCTATACTTGATAAGCGCTACATCGTTTCAGGTTTAGAAATGCCGAGCAGATCGAGTCCGTTGCGCATTACAATATAAACGCATTGAACAAGGGCCAACCTCGCGCAGGAGATTTGACGATTTTCATTGACAACCCTGTATTGCTGATAATACGAGTGAAAAAGTCCGGCCAGCTCCAGAATATAATGAGAGATTGTAGAAACCTCAAATGTTTTTGTTGCTCTTTCCACAATCAACGGAAAGTTTTTCAATTTTTTAATTATTTCAATCTCCCGGTCTGTGTTAAGCAAAGAAAAATCTGCACCTGAAATTTCTTCATCTGCAAGATTGTTTTCTTTTCCAAATGCTATAATATGTGTCGCACGAACAAAGGCGTATTGGATATAATAAACCGGATTTTCGTCTGTTTTTTTCTTTGCCAGTTCAAGATCAAAATCAAGATGGCTTTCAGCCTTTCTGAAAAGGAAGAAAAACTTGGTTGCGTCTGGTCCAACCTCGTCCATAAGCTGGTAGAGTGTAATAAACTGACCCTTTCTGGTTGACATCGAAATCTTTTCTTTTCCCCTGTAAAGGGTTGTCAGTTGCACGATGATTATATGAATCTTTTCAGGAGAAAACCCGCATGCCGCCACAGCGGCTTTTATCCTGGGCACATAACCGGCATGGTCCGGGCCCCATAGATTAATAAGCAGTTCATAGCCCCTGTTGATTTTGTCTGCATGGTATGCGATGTCAGGAGCAAGGTAGGTGTAGGTGCCATCCTTTTTTATCAGAACCCTGTCTTTGTCATCCCCAAATGCCGTTGACCTAAACCACACAGCGCCATCTGCCTGATAGGTGAATCCTTTTTTTTCTAGATAGCCAATGATTTTTTCCACCATTCCACTTGAACGTAACTCCTTTTCTGAAAACCATCTGTCAAAATGGACTGAAAATCTTTTTAGATCCTGTTTTATTGTTTTAAGTATTTCTTCTTTTGCAAAGTCCTCAAAAAAGACATCGTCCTTGTTTTCGCATCCATCAGGCAATCTCGCAGCGATATCTTTCATGTAATCGCCATGATACCCGTCCTCGGGAATATCCGCGGGAAGGCCTTTCATCCTGAGGTAATGGGTTTTCAGTGATAGCCCAAGCAGTTTTATCTGATTCCCACAATCATTCAGATAATATTCTTTTTCCACAGTGTAGCCTGAAAAGGAAAGTATTCTGCTGATGGATTCGCCAAATGCCGCCTGCCTTCCATGCGCGATGGTTAGCGGTCCTGTCGGGTTTGCGCTGACAAATTCAATAAGAACCTTTTTATTTTGTCCGTATTCAGACATTCCATACCTGTGTTTTTTAAAAAGAATTTCAGGTATGGTTGAGTATAGTAAATTTTTTTTAAGAAAAAAATTTATAAAAGAATTTTTTTCTTCAATTTTTTCAAAGTTGGTTTTTATCCATTTATCCTGTTGAATAATATGAATTATTTTGTTTATGTCGGGATTTTCTGATGTTGATTTTTTTATTTTGAACGCAAGATTTGTTGAAAAATCGCCAAATTCTTTTTTATCCGGAGAGAAAACATTAAATTTATTAACGCTATATCCGGTTTTGTCGAAAATTTCCTGAAGATGTTTTTTTAATTCCTCAGGCCTCATTATCTTTTCCTTCTGTTTCAATTTCTTTTAAGATTTCCTCAATCTTTGTCGCGGGATTTCTGTCTTCCTCAAATTCAATCTCCGGCGTAACCCGGCTTTTAATGCTTTTGCTGAGGATATGGCGAATAAAACCAGACGCATTGGTAAGACCTTTTAGGGATTCTTTTTTTTGTTTCTCATCTCCAAGTGTGCTGATATAAACTGTCGCATATTTCCTGTCAGAACTTATTTTTACGTTTGTGATTGTGATAAATCCAATTCGTGGGTCTGATAATTCTTTTTGAATAATCTGGGTAATGTGATATTTAAGAGTGCTTGCGAATTTCAAATTTTTTATATCTTTCTGTGACATTGATTTTCTCCGGTTAACAATATATGTATTTTATGTTAAAATACAAAAAATGGAAAGAAATCTTACCCGAATGTTTGGTGTAGTACTTCTTGGAATCATAATATATCTTTTTTTGTGCTTGATTTCTTATGCTCCGGCGGACCCATGTTTAGGATTTTTACAGTTCGGATATCCTGTTAATAACACGGCGACAAATTTCGGTGGAAGATTTGGAGCAAACATATCTGCGTTGCTATTTTTTTTGTTTGGCTATATTTCTTATATCTGTCTTTTGGCTATGTTTTGTTATGCCTGGACAAAGATATGGAAGAAATATCAATTTTCAGGATTGGATCTAACTGGCTGCATTTTCTTTATTATTTTTCTCGCATCTCTGATAGAATCCATCGAAAGATTTAGGCCAGCTCAATTACGGTTAAATATTTTTTCTGATGGTGGAATTATAGGATATTTAATAAGCCATGCTGTTGGTTGGTATTTTGGAATAAAAGGGGCCGTATTTCTTTTAGCGATAACCACTGTGGCTTTATTCATTTTGTCATCAAAGATTTTTTATATGCCTTTTGAGGATGTTTTTCAGATTATTTCACCTCTTTTCAAACATCCGGCTTCTTTTGCTCCAAAGCCCACAGTAAAAAAAAGTATAAAAAAACAACAGGAAGAATCATCTTTTTTTGTAAGCCGGCGACAGATAAAAAACGCTGACCAGGATATTCATACTGCTTCCAGAACCACTGTTCCCGAACCAATAGAGGAACCGGTATTTTCTACAATAAAAATCCAACCTAAATCCCAATCGTATTCGCCCAAACAAAAAAAATACAATGGCAAAACATATCAGATCCCTTCTGTTTCTTTGCTAAAAACTGCTAATCGGCCTGAAAAAGAAACAGAAAAAGACCTGAGGGTTTATGCCCAGGTTATAGAAGAAACCCTAAGTGATTTTGGCATAGAAGGGGAGGTTGTTAATTTTACCCAGGGTCCAAGGGTCACACTTTATGAGGTTCAACCTGCACCGGGGATCCCCCTGGTAAAAATTACCAAACTTACAGATAACATTGCCATGAGTTTGAAGGCAAGTCCCATAAGAATGGTAGCCCCTATTCCTGGTAAATCAACCATTGGAATTGAGGTGCCGAATAGAGAAATTTCCATTGTATCTCTGCGAGAGATACTTGAAAGTAAAGAATTTCAGGTTTCTCCATCAAAATTAACGATGGCGATAGGGAAAAATATTCTTGGAAAGGCTGTTATTTCAGACCTAAAAATAATGCCGCATCTTTTGATTGCCGGGGCAACAGGTTCAGGGAAAACTGTGTGTCTTAATTCCCTTATTACAGGCATACTTTTCAAGGCGACTCCAGACGAAGTGAAATTCTTAATGATTGATCCAAAGATGGTGGAACTGGTTATTTATAATGATATACCCCATCTTATTGTTCCTGTAATAACAGACATAAAAAAGGCGGTTAATGCTCTAAAATGGCTTATAAAAGAAATGGATCACAGGTACCATCTTTTTGCAGAAGCCCGGGTTAGAAATATAGAAGCTTATAATATTGAATCAGAAGAGAAGCTTCCATACATTGTGGTTGTGGTTGATGAGCTTGCGGACCTTATGCTTGTCGCAAGAAATGAGATAGAAAACAGCATCATAAGATTAACAGCGCTTTCAAGGGCAGCGGGCATTCATTTAATCCTTGCAACCCAGAGGCCGTCTGTAAATGTTATTACAGGCATTATAAAAGCAAACCTGCCATGCCGTATTGCTTTCCAGGTTTCCTCCAAATTTGATTCACAGACAATCCTTGATTCAAAAGGAGCAGAAAAACTTCTTGGAAGAGGTGATCTTCTTTTTATTCCACCTGGCAGATCGCATCCTATAAGGGCTCAGGGAGGATTTATCAGTGATGATGAGCTTGAGTCCTTAACCAGATTTATAAAACAACAGGCGCAGCCAGAATACAAAATGGAAATTCTTACTCAGCCTGCGGATCATTCCCAGTCCTCATTAAACAATGCTTCATTTTCCTCTTCAGAAGAAGATGAACTCTATTCAAGGGCAGTAAGGATTGTGTTTGAAACAAGGATTGCCTCCATCTCTATGCTGCAAAGACGTCTTGAAATAGGTTTCAACCGTGCCGCACGATTAATAGAAAGAATGGAAACAGAAGGAATTGTTGGTCCTTACAGAGAGGGTAAACCGAGAATCATTCTCAAGGGTCCGGGTGGCGAAAAATCTAATGAACAGGCCAATCCATGAAATTCTTAAAGAAGCCCGTTTGAAAAAGGGTATAGAGTTAGAAAAAATTTCTACAGACATATTTATTCCTGTAAAATTTTTAAGATATATGGAAGAAGGCCATTGGCAAAAATTTCCATCATTTGTTCACAAAATTGCATTTTTGAAAAAATATCTGATATATCTAAACATATCCCCGGATATTATCAATAATTATCCAGAATTTGTGCTCCAGACAAACCAGATGTCCGAAGAAAAACATCAGACTGTTTCCCGGGGAAAAAATAAAAAGCTGCCGCTATATATAATAACGGGTGTTATTATAATGGGTATAGGTGGTATAACGATGTACCTTGCAAATCAGCGACCACAGGATGTAAAAAATTCACAATATTTAACCAGTTCTCCGGATTCCCAGAATAGATTATGTCAGATTATGTTAAAAGCCACAGAGCCCGTATGGGTAAGACTTATTTGTGATGGTGACAACATCCTTGAAAAAACACTTAATCCAAACGAGGTCTTTCAGGCGTCAGGCCAAAGAATAAATATAAGGATTGGCAATGCCGCCGGACTTTTGATAGAAAAACAGGGGAAAACATACGGACCTTTTGGTAAAAGAGGACAGGTTATTGAGATTAAAATGGAAAATGGAATATTAATCCGATGAAAACAATATGTCTCATATCCCTGGGATGTCCAAAAAATCTTGTAGATTCTGAAAAAATCATAGGCATTCTTGGAAATCTTGGATATGCCATTACAACAAATATAGAAGAATCGGACTATGTAATAGTAAATACATGTTCTTTTATCAAACCAGCTATTGCAGAAGCAGAAGAGATAATTTCACGATTGAAAAAAATGAAGAAAAGATTTCATTTTAGAATAATCATTAGCGGATGTCTTCCCGCACGAAATCCTGAGGTTTTTTCAAATGACAAACAGGTTGATGGTGTAATTGGGCCATACGATATTGTTAAAATGCCTGAATTGATAGCAAGGATTGAGCAAGGGGAAAAAGTGCATCTTATCAAGTCTGATTGTATCAAGCATTATTGCCGGATGCCCAGGGCTGTGTCAACCTTTCCGTATGCATATCTAAAAATTGTCGAGGGTTGCAGCAATATGTGTTCATACTGCACAATTCCGTTAATACGGGGATCTGCTGTTAGTTTTCCGGAAAAGGAAATACTGAAAGAAGCAGGGATTCTTTTTAAGGCAGGGATTAAGGAGTTGATTATTGTGGGACATGATATTACTTCTTATGGAAAGGATACACAAAATGGCAGTCTTGTTCATCTTCTGGAAGAAATTTCCCGGATAGGATTTCCGTGGATTAGGCTTATGTATCTTCATCCCTCTGGCATAACCGATGATCTTCTTGATTTAATAAACGATAACAGTTGTTTTTGTAAATATCTGGATATTCCGATTCAACAC
>CAZSTE010000048.1:0-7453 GCA_964609735.1 uncultured bacterium | reverse complement strand
TCATGCTCCATTTTTTTCAGATGTTCAGCAATTGTAAAAACCTGTCCAAATGCGTCAAAATACTCATGTCTTCCTATATAGATATGAACAGATATATTATCAATATAATCCCAGGCATTATTCAAAATAACCCTGTCCCAACAAGGATCATGTTGCCCCATTCCAATTGCGATAACCTTAATTGAAGGATCAACCCGTTTCATTGCTTTTGAAAATTCTGAAAGAACCCTGCTATATTCAACAGCGGTTTTTGTTCCAATCTGCCAGTCACCGTATATTTCATTACCTATTTCCCAGTATTTTACATTAAAAGGTTTAGCGCTTCCGTTTCCCTTACGAAGATTTGAATAAAAGGTACCACAGGCACCATTGCAATATTCAACCCAGCTTGCTGCTTCATCCACAGTGCCATTGCCTACATTTACCGTTATATATGGTTGGGTTCCTACCTGCGCACAAAATTTTATATATTCATCTGTGCCAAAAAGATTGGGCTCCTGCCGGGTTATATCATCTGCGTAGGATAATCTGGTTTTTCTATTTTCTGCCGGGCCTATTCCGTCCATCCAGTGATACCACGATGAAAAATTGCCACCAGGCCATCGTATTGTTGCGGGATTTAAATTTTTTATTTCTTCAAGAACATCTTTTCGCAAACCCTGTTCATCAGCAAAAACGGATTGTGGGTCAAAAATTCCAGGATAAACACATTGGTGTACATGCTCAATAAATGAACCAAAAAGATTAGGATTCTTTTTCCCAATCACCTTTGAAGAATCAACAATAATATATGCCTTCATTTAAACCTCCATCATACATAATAAATGTTTTTTGGATTATTTGCTAAAAATCAGAATTATACTACAATAACTTTTATTTTTGTTCAATCTGAAAACTGAAAATATTGTATAAAGACCCCTTTGACAGGGGTTTTTTGAAAAGGATACATTAAATTTTAATAGACACTGAATAAGAAAAAAACCGGGAAGAAATTATGAACTGTGCGATTGAGATTTATCCAAAAAGAAAAATCGGTTGTATTGATAGAAATATTTACGGCCATTTTATTGAACATCTTGGAAGATGTGTCTATGGAGGAATCTATGAGAAAGATTCTCTGCTTTCAGAAGAAAATAATCTTAGAAAGGATGTTCTGGAAGCAGTAAAAAAAGTAATGTTTCGGTTCTCAGATGGCCAGGCGGAAATTTTGCTTCAAACCATCGATGGATGGCATCGGGAAAAAAGACCAAAAAGGTTTAATTCCCCATAGGCATCAATGAAACCTAATAATTCTGGAATCCTGGAATTTATCAAATACTGCCGTTTAACATAGGCCGACCTTATATCTGTCTTAATCTTGGAACAGGCAACCTTGATGAAGCCCTTACCTGGGTTTGATATTGCAATTCCAATCTGAACAGTTATTAGTCAACCCTGAGAAAACAACAACTTTTCTTATATTTTCCCTGCTCATTCAACAACCATTATCCAAACACACCATAAACAGAATTTTTTATAAAACGCCAAACATGAGGGAATAAAAAATAACAAGAAGTGTGGGTTTTGGACCTGTTTTTGAGGAAGATATTGAAGACAATTTTGGATTTATTTATCATGTTTGCCCCCGCGATTAAAAAAATTAATGAGGCGTGGCACCAACATTTTTTTAAGTGTCTTTTCCATTCTGACGGATATCTTATGGATATTATGGACGATTTAATTGAAACAGGAATTGACGGACTGAATCCCATTGAAACCACTGTGGCAATGAGTATAAAAAATCTAAAAAATACGGAAACAAAATTTTTCTTGCAGGCGGAATAGATATGAGCCAAATCCTTGCCTTTGGCAACCCGCAGGAGGTAAAAGAAAAATGCAGGGAAACAATAAAACAGGCAGGACCCGGATATTTTATCGGTTCAACAACAGAAATTGATAACAGCACAAAACTTGAAAATATTATTGCCCTTTATGAGGAAATCCATAATACAAATCAATAAGATATCATTGTGGTGTGGTATACATCCTTTTTGTATTGCCTGTTTCTTTTACAAGAAATGACAATAAAAAAGATATTAACCCAAGGAAAAGACAAAAAATAATAACAGCCCGGTATGCCTCAACCGAGTAGATAATCGCTGTGGATGTGATTAGGGTTCCCCCTGAAAATCTATCCATTATAGAACCTGCAATATTCCCTATCACAGCCAGACCAATATAACATATGCCATTTATAAATCCAACCGCAGTCCCAAGATTGTTGGAAGGATTTGATTCTTTCATCACTGTTATTGTCAAAGGCGCGCTGCCCCCGGCAAAAGCAAGAAGGATAAAAGAAAAAAGAAAAATACCTGTTGACCTCCATACAAGAACATTTGCTAACATCAAAACACAGGAGAATAAACAGCAAAAGCATAAAATAACAATAATGGGTTTTCTTTTTCTTATTATATGGGTAAGAATACCAGCCAAAAAAACAAAAAACATTGTTATAACCATCATAACAAAGGTAAAAGACGCTGCAAGTTTTGATGATGTGATACAGATATCCTGAAGAAGTTTTTTGCCGAATATTCCCTGAAAAAGGAAATAAATAGAAAAATTTATTGTTACAATTAAAATTAACGGATAGGTTTGTCTGTTTAAAAGCGTGGTTTTTATATCTGATAAAACAATCCTATTTTTGGCGCGCGAAAAGGCGTTTGTTTTTATAAAAACCGTTAAAATTGCGAGCATCAGTATAAAAAATATCCAAGAAAGGCCTGCAATGGCATGCCGCCATCCAAACGCATACACAAGCCGTTCAAATGGAAGTGTGGCAAATAATCCCCCCGAATATCCAATAAAACATGCGAAACCCAGCATCAAAGAAAATAGATGCGACCCAAACAACTCTTCTGTTTTTTTTACAACCGTAAGATAGGCAACGCTTGCTCCAAAGCCAACAAGCACCCTGGACAGATAAAGAGAAAAAATTCCGTTTGAAAAGGCAAACATCATTGAACCAATACCCAGTAGAAACCCGCTGACAATAAAAATGATATTTGTTCCAAAATAATCAAGCCAGATGCCTATAAAAAACTGCAGGATGCCGTATATATAAAAAACAAGCGTCCCAAGACTTGCAATCTGATTTGCTGTAAGATTGAAATCTATTTGAAGTTCATTAAAAATTGTTCCGGGGATCGCGACCCTGTGAAAATAAGAAAAAAAGTAAACAGCAGTAAAAAGAAGAAAAAGCGCCATTTTTCTTAACAATCTGGAGTTAAACATTTCAGATGCGATTTTGTTCAGGTTGCAACACAAGAAAAGCAAGGGGTGGAATGGTTATTTCTATTGACTGGGTGAAAAGGTGCGATTCTATCTGGCTTGATGGAATAAAGCCCAGATTTCCCATATTTGCACCGCCGTAAAAAGAAGAATCGCTGTTAAGAATTTCCATGTAATTGCATAATCGTGGCACACCAATTTTATAATGATATCTTGGGACAGGCGTAAAATTAAAAATAAAAATTAAAAACCTATCCTTTGTTTTATTCCATCTTAAAAATGATATAACACTATTATCCACATCGGAAAAATCAATCCATTGAAAACATTCATAAAAGGATTCATTTTCATACATCTCGGGATGAGTTGTATAAAGTATATTTAAATCCTTTACAAGCCGCATTATTCCTTGATGATTTTCATAATTTATAAGATGCCAGTTTAGTTGTTTATTGCAATCCCATTCTTCCCTCTGGCCAAATTCTCCTGACATAAAGATAAGTTTTTTCCCGGGATGTCCATACTGCCACCCAAAAAGCAATCTGAGGCCTGCAAATTTTTGCCAGTCATCTCCTGGCATTTTTTCAATAAGCGAACGTTTTCCATAAACAACCTCGTCATGAGAAAGAGAAAGAATGTAATTTTCAGAAAACGCGTAAAGCAAACTAAATGTAAGAGAACCCATATGATATTTTCTGAATATGGGATCCTTTGAAAAAAAATCCAGTGTATCATGCATCCATCCTAAGTTCCATTTAAAACCAAAACCAAGTCCCCCAAGATACACAGGTTTTGTAACCGCCGGCCAGGCGGTTGATTCTTCCGCAATGGTAAAGGACGTGTTATGACGTGAATATATAATTGTGTTAAATTTTTTTAGAAATTCAATCGCTTCAAGATTTTCTTTTCCCCCAAAAATATTTGGAATCCATTCACCCTGTTTTCTTGAATAATCCAGGTAAAGCATTGAAGCGACAGCGTCGATCCTCAATCCGTCAATATGATATGTTTCAAGCCAGTTCAATGCGCTTCCTATCAAAAAATTTGAAACCTCGTTTCGTGCATAATTGAAGATTGCGCTTTTCCAATCAGGATGCTCTCCTTTTCTTGGATCCTGATGTTCATAAAGATGGGTACCATCAAAAAAATAAAGTCCATGCTGGTCCTTTGGAAAATGAGCGCAGGTCCAATCCAGAATCACCCTTAATCCGTTTCTATGACAAGCGTCAACAAAAAACTTAAAATCGTCCGGATTTCCATATCTTGATGTGGGCGCATAAAAACCTGTGGATTGATATCCCCACGATATATCCAGAGGGTGTTCAGCAATAGGCAGCAGTTCAATACAGTTAAATCCCAGTTTTTTAACATATTCTATCAGAGGAAAAGTAATTTCCTGCCAGTTGAAAAACGAACCGTCTTCCTTTCTTTTCCATGAACCAATATGCACCTCATATACGCTTAAAGGAAGATTGTAATGTTCTATCTCCTGATTTGAAATAAAATCAAGGTCAGTCCACAGGTAATTGCTTTTCCATGTAATTGATGCTGTCTTTGGCCTTTGTTCAAAATAGGAACCGTAAGGATCTGTCTTAACAAACACCTGATCCTGGTTTGTGAGTATCTCGTATTTATATAAAGACCCGAGCCCAATGTCAGGAATAAAAATTTCCCATACCCCTGAATTTCCCAGAACCCTCATTTGATGAATGCGTCCATCCCAGTCGTTAAAGTCGCCCACCACACTTACCCTTTTTGCATTGGGGGCCCAAACGCTAAAATTAAATCCTTCTATATCATTAATACTTCTGGAAACCGCACCCATTTTTTTAAAAATCTCGAAATGATTACCCTGGTTAAAAAGATACAGGTCCATTTCACTAAAAAGCGGATTATCAAAAGCATAAGGATCAAGAAATGAGTTTTTAGTCGTATCGGAATATTCTACCTCCACCCTGTAGGAAAAACTATTGTTAAAAATTCCTTCAAAAATGCCTGATTCAATATGTTGAAGCGGGTATTTTTTTGAGTTTTTAATGTTTATTGCTGACACAGACACCGCATGGGGAATAAAAAGACGAAGAATATATTGATTGTTGATATTATGCCATGAAAGAAGCTCATAAGGATTGTGATACTGGCCATGAACAAGTTTTTCTAATTTTTCATCCATTGTTTATACATTCCCCTTTACTCACACCTGCCAATCCTCTTCAAAATACTTTCTTGTAAAAGCAAAAAATCCTGCTGGTGGAATTACTATTTCAAAATTTTTATAGGCGATACGTATTGAAAAATCAATCCTCTCACTTTCTCCAATATTTTCCCATGGTATCTTGATTTCAATACATTCATCAATTGCGATATTTTCAGAAACGGCTTGAGAGCAATCAAACAAAAAGAATTGACCATTTTTGAACTCAATGTTTATTGAAGAAAAATCCTTCTGCCCAATGTCAAGTCTGATATAAAAATTTTTTTCATCATAGCCATAGGCAATCCTTTTAACAGGCAGCTGAAAGGGTTGAAATGTTGTCCATAAAGAACCGATTTCTATTTCGCAGGCATTCAGCCATTCAAAAAAATTTGTTATTTTTCCATCAATCATAGGAGAAATAAATCCGCCTGGTTGTTTAAGTATTTCTGCCTTTGATATGCCTTCCATAATACCGGATGGAATTTCAAGCCCCGCTTTTTTATAGATTGAGCTAATGATATTCTGAAAAAGTGAATAAAATTTTATTCTTGTCGGCTGGTCCGCGGGAACGCTCATCCACCAGAAAAAATCGCTTCCTTCAGCCATAAGAATATGTTCCATAAGCTGGCTATAAACAGCGGAATCTTCTGAATATTGTTGCACCATTTTTCTTGCATCAGCAAGTATCTGCCACAACCTATTAGCATCAGGTTTGCCTATCCAGTTATCAAAATGCAGTCCCATCCAGGAACCTGCCGGAATATTTGAAAGCTCCTTGCGAGGAAAGGATAAATTTTTTATTTCACTGGATGTAAGCATTTTAATATTTGGACTTGCAATGACTCTTTGATAAAATTCATTCAAAAAAATTCTGCCCTCGTTCCTATACCATTCCCATGGATTTTCTCCATCAAGAATAATGGTAAGGATGTTTTCCCTTCCTCCGGAAAATTGTTCTATGCTTTTTACAAGATCTAATGCGGCATTTTTTTCATCCCACGACTGATAAATAAATCCAATCCTATCAGAAAATTCATGATTCCTAAAAAGAACCATAAATGAATTTTTCCAGGTATGGATTGTTGAAGAAATATCGTCTGAACCGCCAGAGATAATCTGCTGGTCAGCCCCAACCCAGTTGATATTATATTCGCTGAGGATATCAAGAACCTGATTGCTTATTGAACCTTCTGATGGCCAGATTCCTTTTACATCTTTTCCAAAAACGGAATTTACAAGGTCTAAACCCAGTTTGAGATGCTGTCTAACATCGTCGGGATAGGCAAAGTCTATTTTGGGAATTTCCAGGGTGGTTTTTGTCGTTAACGCAACGGAGATGTCGCAAATAAGAGGCATTATTGGATGATAGTAAGGACTTGTGCTAATTTCAATGTTTCCTGATTCAAAAAGTTCTTTAAAAAGCGGAAGGGTTTCATTGAATATTTTTTTTTCGTATTTAATAAGCATATCCCTATCATTTTGATTAAACCCGACGGCCTTTTCTAACAACTCTGAAAGAAATGGTTCACCGGAAAGCAGAATAGGATGAATACAAGAAAGATGCATCCACATCCGTAAGTCAAACAGTCCATTTTTTGAAATTGTCTCTGTCTGGAATTGGTTGATTAATCGTTGTAAGATGTTATTTCTTTCTTTTATCTTTGCTGGAATTTCATCCAGAAATATTTTTATTCTGTCGGCGTCATAGGTGTCATCCAAAAGCATCTGCTGAAATCCATCAATAATTTCTCCATTTGCTATTTTTTGGATCTGTAAAATCAGGGTTGGGGTTAGATTACAGGTAATCTTTGCCCTGTTTTTTTTGATAAGTAGAGCCATGGGATAATAGTTATAAAGCGTCCTGAATGTAATAATTGAACTTTCAAGAACATTGGTATCCGGAGGTAGATAATATGGTTGATGGAAATGCCAGCAAAGATTTAGATATGTCATGATTTTTCTATCGCTTTTTCATAAAGTGAAAGA
>CAZSTE010000047.1:0-7576 GCA_964609735.1 uncultured bacterium | reverse complement strand
ACAGAATGAGATTCACCAGTGCCAATAACATAGTCATCAGGTATTTCCTGTTGTAAAATAAGCCACATTGCCTCTACATACTCTGGAGTAAATCCCCAATCCCTTCTGGCTTTTAGATTTCCAAGATAAAGAAAATCCTGTTTACCCTTCATTATCTTAACAAGACCACGGGTGATTTTTCGACTGACAAATGTTTCTCCACGTCGTGGTGATTCATGATTAAAAAGAATACCATTGGAAGTAAACAGGTTATAACCCTCCCTGTAATTCCGCACCATCCAGTAGGCATAGACCTTTGCTGCAGCATAAGGACTACAGGGTTTGAATGGCGTCTGTTCGTTCTGGGGTGGTTGTGCATCTCCAAACATTTCACTGCTGCTTGCCTGATAAAACCTTGTTTTTATGCCACTTCTTCTTATTGCTTCCAATAACCGCGTTGTTCCTAATGCTGTGATATCACCTGTGTATTCGGGAATGTCAAAACTTACCCGTACATGGCTTTGTGCACCTAAATGATAAATTTCATCTGGCTGGATATTGTAAATAAGATTGCTTAATTGTCCGCTGTCACTTAAGTCGCCATAATGAAGAAAAAGTTTTGCTTCTGGATAGTGAAAATCCAGATAGATATGGTCAATCCTTTCTGTGTTAAAGGTACTTGCCCGACGGATAATCCCATGAACCTCATAATCTTTGGCGAGCAAAAATTCAGCGAGATAACTGCCATCCTGACCTGTGATTCCGGTTATCAATGCTTTTTTTCTCATATGCTTTTAATTTATCAGGAAATCTTTTTGTTTCAATTGTTTAATATGTTCTAAACTATTTTAACAAAGTTGTCAAGCGGTATATCAGTTTGTTCTTCAATCCACGTATTATTCTTATTCATTTTGCTGCAAGTGATTTTAATGTGTCAATATTATCAATGAAGAATTCAATCTTTGAAACAATCTTTCTAATGTTATCTATTTTTTCTGCGAATCTTTGTTCCTCTGCATCCAAACGGTTATTATTCCTTTTTTTAAGATTAGCCAGCGCAGGCCTGATGTAGTTTAGTCTTTTTTCAATCCCTGTTTTTAATTTATCGAGAATAATCTCTTCTATATTTTCGTTTGCTTTATAAAGAGCCCTGGCATAACCTTTTTTCCATACCTTTTTTATCGCATTCCAGTCTTCCAATTTCCTTATATTTATACTGACATTGCCCTTGCTGACACCAAGATATTTGTTTATTTCAGTTGGGGAGAGGGGCTCTGGGGAAATATATAAAAGCGCGTATATCTGGCAGACGGTTCTGTTAAGGCCAAGGCTTTCACCGAGATTACCCACACCTTCTATAAATTTGTCTCTTATGATTTCTGTTTTCTTTTTCATGTAGGTTCCTTACTTTTTATATATGTGTTTTTTTTGTTTTTTTATTGTTTAATACATTTTAAACAAATTAAACATTGTTGTCAAATGCTTGTATGGGTGTTGGCGGGAAAATGGAACTGCTTTATTTCCGGGCACCTCATTTTTACAAAGAAGAAATTTCTGGTATGATAAAAGTAAAAAACAATCCTGTGATTTGCATATATCAACCAGGAAAATTTGAAGATGAATAGTTATTCTCATTCTGAAAAGCCTAGCGATTTTATAAGAGAAATTATCAGGCAGGATATTGAAACCGGCAGATTTGCCGGGCGTGTTCACACACGGTTTCCACCTGAGCCGAATGGTTATCTTCATATCGGGCATGCAAAAGCCATATGTCTGAATTTTGAGATTGCAAAAGAGTTTAATGGCATGTGCAACCTGCGATTTGACGATACAAACCCCACCAAAGAAGAATCTGGCTATGTTGAGGCGATAAAGCGGGATATACAATGGCTTGGGTATGATTGGGAGGATCGGTTGTATTTTGCCTCTGATTATTTTCAGCAAATGTATGATTATGCTGTGACATTGATAAAAAAGGGAAAGGCGTATGTATGCGACCTTGATCCTGACGAGATAAGGCTGTATCGCGGAACCCTTACCCGACCCGGCAGGGAAAGCCCATATAGAAACAGGTCTATTGAAGAAAATCTTGAGCTTTTCACAGGAATGAAAAATGGTGAGTTTCCCGAAGGCTCAAAAACATTGAGAGCGAAAATAGATATGAATTCTTCAAATCTCAATATGAGGGATCCTGTGATGTACAGAATAATTAAGGGTATTGCCCACCATAGAACAAAGAACCTGTGGTGTATTTATCCAACATACGATTGGGCCCATGGGCTTGAGGATTCCATTGAAGGAATTACACATTCCTTATGCAGCCTTGAATACGAAAATCATAGACCTTTATATGATTGGTTTTTAGACCAACTGGGCATTCATCATCCCAGGCAGATTGAATTTGCCCGGCTTAATCTAACATATACAATAATGAGTAAGCGATATCTCAGGCAGATTGTTGAAAAACACCTTGTTAATGGGTGGGACGATCCGCGAATGCCAACCCTTGCTGGAATGAGAAGAGCCGGCTATCCCCCGGAGGCAATAAAAAATTTTTGTGAGAGGATTGGCATTGCAAAAACAGATAGTACAATTGATATTGAGCTTCTTGAACATTTTGTCAGACAATGTCTTAATAAGCAGAGCCAGAGAAAAATGGCAGTGATTGATCCGTTGAAACTTGTGATCGAAAACTATCCAGAAGGAAAAACAGAAGAACTTCTTGCGTTAAATAATCCTGAAAATCCCAGTGACGGAGCGCGAAAAATTCCTTTTTCAAGGATTATTTATATTGATAAAAATGATTTTATGGAGCATCCGCAGGAAAAATTTTACCGGCTTGCTCCTGGTAGAGAAATACGGCTTCGCTATGCCTATTTTATTAAATGCACAGATGTGGTAAGGGATCATAATGGAAACATTATTGAAATCCGATGTGTCTATGACCCCGAAACAAAAGGCGGAGACGCGGTTGACGGCAGAAAATCCAGGGTTACACTTCACTGGGTTTCAGCCGCTCACTGCATTGATATTGAAGCGCGGATTTATGGCAGATTGTTTGTAAAGAAAAATCCCATGGAGTTTCCTGATGGAAAAGATTTTACAGATAACCTTAATCCTGAATCCCTCGTTGTAAAAAAATGCAAGGCAGAACCATCCTTGCAGAATGCAAAAAGCGGCGAACGATTCCAGTTTGAAAGGGTAGGCTATTTTGTTTGCGACCCGGATTCAAAAGATAATATGCCGGTTTTTAATCTAACAATATCCCTGAAGGATGAATGGAAAAAGATAAAAAATTTCTTCACATAACAGTCCTCTTTGTTTTTGTATGCCAATAAACCCATTGGTATGTTAACAGGTCTAATAAATTAGAGTACAATATGGGGGAGAAAACCATGGCAAACAAAATACGTAAATTTTTTATGATTCTTAATGTAATAGGCCTATGCGCATTAATGGCCTATTCGCAGGAAGAAATAAATGAAGAATCTATTGATGAAAGCCCTGTTTATATTAATATGGATGATTTTGAAATTATCCATCTTTCTTCAGGGATTCACGGAGAAACATCTATCCAGATAAATCAGGATAAACAACCACAGCGCAATAGGCCTGGCGGGGTTTCAAGAGAAGAAAGAGAAAAAATAATGAAGCAGTGGCAGGAGATACGGGCATCAATGAGAAAAATAGAGGATGAGGCCTCTCAACAGAATCCAGAGCTGCAGGCAATAACAGATAAAATCAATGCCCTCCAGCAGCAAAGGAAAACGCGGCTTGATGAACTACTTGCGGATAATCAGGAATATCAGGTCTTGAAAGAGAAGATTGCAAACCAAAATTTTCAGGCCGCAGAAACAATGAAAATGTCTATGATTGAAAGACAAACGTCCAGAGAAGATGAACAGATAAAACAGATTGACTACGAAATAGGCCAGCTTATGCGACAACGAAACTCGTTATTGCAAACAGCTCTTCAGGATAATGCCGAATATCAAAGTCAAAAACAACAGATTCAGAATTTTATGCGGCCCCTTAGAGATGGTTACATTTCATCTGATTCTGCCAATCAAACAGGCCCACAACGGCCTTTCCGCGATTTGGATGCAGATAGGGCATCTAGCCCATGGCGAAGCCGATGAGCTTTTACAATTTTCCCTCACATAATTTTGTTTTTAGCTCAAGATAATAGGTGAAGTTTTCAAGAGAAATATTAGGCGGAATGGCATGGTCAATGGTGGGAATATATCCGCCGGATTCAACCATAAACGGTATCTTTGAATAAAGCTCTTTTTCAATCTCCTTTTTGCCATATTGAAGCGCTCTTTTATCAATGCCTCCTGAAAATGCCAGGTCTTTTCCATATTTCTTCCGCAATGCAACCGGATTCATGTCTGCTGCCTGTTCAAGCGGCCAGTTGCACGTAATGCCTGCTTCAATCATTAATGGGAAAAGCACCTCAGGATTACCATCACTATCAAGCCAGAAATATTTTATGCCTGCCTTTTTGAATCTTTCTATAATTTTTTTATAATACGGCAAAAAGAATTTTTTAAATATAGCGGGCGATATCAACGGCCCGGCCTTTCCTGCGAAATCTTCAAAAAAATTAAAATAATCAAATCTTACCTCATTGAGAGCTTTTTCTACAAGAGAAAGTAAAAAGTTTGTGTTGAAATCGATCATTTCTTCAACAAATGCTGGCTCATCATAAAAAAGGTAGGATATGTTTTCTGTGCCAACCCAGCGGCGAAGTTGAGAATACAAACCAAAGGAAGCATTGTTAAGCAGACAAACAGGGTAATCCCTTATATCCCACATTTTTATCTGTTCATCCCACCATAATGGATATCGTATAGGCGAAGAGGGATTGTATCTTTTCTTTATTTCATTAAAGCTTTTTCTATCTGTCACAGGAAATGAAAGATACTGGTCCATACTTACATCTGTTTTTAATGATTTTGTTATCGTGCCGTCTGAATGCCTTGCTGTTATTGTTCTTTCATCTTCTTCAAGGACCTCATATTTGAAAGATGGAATCATATCTATGTTTATACGCGCAAACTGTCTTTTATCAATATGAAAATATGGTTCCTTTTCAAACCAGGAAAAATAAAGGACATCTTCGGGAAGGCCCTGCTTCCACCAATTTTCAATGGTTTGGCTCCATAGTCCAAGCTCATAATTTGGAACTCTATCAACCTGCTGAAATTCCATTACCTTGCAAAATCGCTCTCTATCTGTCATGGTTTATTTCCTTTCATAAAATAGATACTGCTGATTGGTTAAAATATCATTATACCAGATGAATGTAATCCTTGTTATTTCCCGGTAATTTAATTACCGAATAAACCTTATTATCAGAAATTTGTACACAGCATACAAAATGGCAAAAATGATTATTATACTGATGATTCTTCCAATAACAATCTGTATTGTTCCCTTCTGAGAGGCAGCCCGTTTTTCTTCAATTTCTCGCAATCGTTCAGCAGCAATTTTTGCTGTTTCAGCGCATTTTTCGCCGCAAAAAATTCCCTCGGGTGTTATAAGCCTGCATTCAGAACATAATGGCCTTCCACATTGTTTACACCTTGTTACCGCAGGTCTTCCTGTGTGAAAAAAACAATCAGCCATTTGCGCCTCCCTGTATAATGTCCCATATGCAATTTTAGACCTTTCTTTCAATATGGTCAACCTGTTAAACCATTTTTGATGTGCAATAGACAGATGGTTATAATCATTAAATAGGGTAACAGATTTTGCAATGGATAGAGAGTAAAATATAATATGCAAACAAAGGAGATAGTATATGATAGAAAAAAATAAATGGGAACTGGGAAGGCCTCAGGGAAAATGGATTACATACAGGCCGGAAATCAAGGTGCTGGATTGTACAATCAGGGATGGTGGACTGATGAATAATCATCGTTTTGATGAACAGGTTATAAAGGCAGTTTATAAGGCAAATGTCGAGGCAGGTATTGACTATATGGAACTGGGTTACAAGGCATCAAAAAAAATATACCCATCCGATAACTTTGGAACCTGGAAGTATTGCGATGAGGATGATATCAGAGCGATTGTTGGAGAAAATCAAACAGGGCTTAAGCTTTCGGTAATGGCTGATGCGGAAAGAACCGATTACCATCAGGACATTCTTCCAAAAGAAAAGAGCGTGATAGATATGGTGAGGGTTGCGACCTATATTCACCAGATACCAATAGCGGTTGATATGATTAAGGATGCCCATGAAAAGGGTTATGAAACAACCGTGAATCTGATGGCTGTATCCCTTGTTAAAGAAAAAGAACTTGACGACACATTAGAAATTCTTGTCAATACACCTGTGGACACGATTTATCTTGTTGACAGTTTTGGCGCATTATACACTGAACAAATCAGAGACCTGATAATAAAATATCTCAGCTACGCAAAACCTGCGGGGAAAGAGGTGGGAATTCATACCCACAACAACCAGCAGTTGGCTTACGCAAATACCATTGAAGCGCTTATCCTGGGGGCAAATATGCTGGATGCAAGCTTTGCGGGACTTGGAAGAGGCGCCGGGAATTGCCCGCTTGAACTGTTGATTGGGTTTCTTCATAATCCAAAATTTCATCTTAGGCCAATTCTGAAATGTGTGCAGGAATATATTGAACCACTTCGAGAAAAACTGCGCTGGGGCTATGATATTCCTTATATGATTACAGGGCTTCTAAATCAGCATCCGAGAGAGGCAATAAGGTTTATGGAAGGCGATAATTATAAAAACATTGTGGAATTTTTTGACTCGATGGTTGAGGAAGAATAATATTCTTTGGCAGGATGTTAATTCAATCCAATGCTCATTTGTAAAATCAATATCACGTCTATAATATCAACCATAGTGTCTTTATTGATATCAGCGCTTTGTAGGTCAATTGGTTCAAGCCCAATAGCTATTCTCAGACATAAAATGACATCCTGTATGTCAATAATTCCATCTGCGGAGATATCACCACGATTTGTATGGTCAAGGGATACATCTAATCTTGTAAAATCTCCGGAATTAACATCAATATTTTCAATAAGTTTTGGATAATGATAAAAAGAGGAAATTTTTATATTGTATCTGCCGGGTAAAAGCAATCTACAAAATTTACCTGTTTGCTCCTGTGAAAAAATAAAGGAATTGTCACAATCCCTATCAGGAATTTCAACCTTTGCCTTGATTGCTGTGCAATCGTCACTGCATTGAATCCTGCCGCATAAGCCGGTAAGGCTTTCAGCAATAAGCCCCATAATGGCATTTTTGTTGTATGTCCAGTATAGATAAGGTGAATCAGGCAAACAATCCCGGCTTATTTCAATGGTCACTTCTCTTGATTGCTGAAAATAATTCATATAATCCTGTTTCCCGCCAGTAATGCGATACCATGCGTACCCATTGGTGATACCGTTAATAAGATCTGTCATATATGTTTCCGGGCTGTTTGACCTTGCCGCTTCGGCATAGCGTTGGCTTATGTCGATAAACCAATCATTATCAGCATGTAATCGCTCCCATGTATCCCATGGATAATTAACAACCTCGCTACCGGAATGAAAACCCGCGGAAAGT
>CAZSTE010000046.1:0-7594 GCA_964609735.1 uncultured bacterium | reverse complement strand
AGGAAACCGAAATAATGATTGGTCAGGCACTTGTCAAACATCTTTTTAAAGCAGGGAAAAATCAGACAGTTGCCGGCTGTCTTGTGGTTGAAGGGAAAATAATAAGGGGTGTAAAGGTTAAAATAATAAGAGAAGGAAAATTTATATTTGAAGGTTTTTTAACAAGTTTAAAAAGATTTAAAAATTCGGTTAGAGAGGTTGGAATAAATACAGAATGCGGCATAGGTGTCGCTGATTTTAATGATTTTCAACCCGGGGATATTATCCAGGCATACGAAAAAGCTTCAAAGGTATGAAGACAAATTGTGTTTTTTGCAAGATTGTAGCAGACAAAATTCCTGTTGAGATGGTATATCAGGATAATGATATTGTCGCTTTTCATGATATTAATCCTCAGGCACCGGTTCATGTTCTTATTGTTCCCAAAAAACATCTGAGGAATTTGCTTGATGTTAAAGATCAGGATGTTTTCCTTATTGGGAAAATGTTAATGGTTGCAACGGAGATTGCAAGGCAACTGCATATTGCAGAAATCGGATACAGGATTGTTATCAATACAAATAGGGATGCCGGTCAAAGCATTGATCATCTTCATATTCATCTTATCGGCGGCAGGCAAATGCAGTGGCCGCCAGGTTAATCCCATTTCTTATGAATACAATTCGCATTGGTGATTGTTGTTTTGGCGGTTTAAAATTCTGTTTAATTGCCGGTCCATGTGTGCTTGAAAATCAATCGATTGCCTTTACTGTTGCTGAACATATAAAGAAATTAACTGATTCTTTGGGAATTGGTTATATTTTTAAGGGTTCCTTTGACAAGGCAAATAGAAGTTCTATCAAATCATTCAGGGGCCCGGGTCTTGAAGACGGATTAAATCTGCTGGCGCTCATTAAAAAGAATATAGGGGTTCCTGTTCTTACAGATGTTCATTGCGTTAGTCAGGTGGCGCCAGTATCAGAGGTTGTTGATATTATTCAAATTCCTGCCTTTTTGTGCAGACAAACAGATCTTCTTACAAGCGCGGCTAAAACAGGAAAACCCGTGAATGTGAAAAAGGGGCAATTTATGGCTCCTTGGGAGATGGAAAATATTATTGAAAAATTAACTGTTTCTGGTTGCAAAAAAATTCTTTTGACCGAGAGGGGAACAAGTTTTGGCTATAACAACCTGGTGGTTGATTTTCGTTCTCTGCCGATTATGCGGTCCTATGGGTGGCCTGTTATTTTTGACGGAACCCATAGCGTTCAACAACCTGGTTCTCTTGGAGGTTCATCAGGCGGAAACAGGGAATTTGTTTCGCATCTTTGCAGGGCAGCTGTGGCTGTTGGGTGCGATGGAATTTTTCTTGAGGTTCATCCTGAACCAGAAAAAGCCCTTTCAGACGCGTCTAATATGATTGCTTTATCTTCGCTTGAAGATATGCTTCAACAGCTTTTACAACTCTGGAATGTGGTAAAAACGATGGAAGATAAACATGATTAAATTAAATCAGGAAAGAATCCTTACTGAAGCAAGAAGGGTGATTAATACTGAGATTAAAAATCTCGAAGGCACTAAAAGATGTCTTGGCCCTGAATTTGTGAAAGCTGTTGAGCTTTTTGCTTCGTGTAAAGGCAAGGTGATTGTTACTGGCATCGGCAAAAGCGGCATCATAGGCAGGAAAATTTCTACAACCCTTGCTAGCACAGGGACGCCATCAACATTTTTACATCCAGGTGAGGCAATCCATGGAGACCTTGGAATGGTGAGTAAACCTGATGTAGTTCTTGTTATCTCAAATAGCGGCGAAACAGAAGAAATCTTAAGAATCATTCCTTCACTAAAAAAAATCGGGGTTTCAATTATTAGTATTACCTCAAATACTGAAAGTTCTCTTGCATTGCAAAGCTCAGTTGTTTTGAATACAGGACCTATATGTGAGGCAGATCCGTTTTCTCTTATTCCCACTTCAAGTACCACAACTGCTCTTGTCCTTGGCGATGCCCTTGCAATTACACTTCTTACCATCAAGGGATTTCAAAAACAGGATTATGCATTTTATCATCCGGGTGGGAATCTTGGAAGAAGGTTGATGTTGAAGGTAAGGGATGTGATGGAAACAGGTGATAAAATTCCCTTGGTTTATGGGGATACATCAATGGAGCGGGTTATTTCAGAGATAAACAGGAAAAATCTCGGATTTACTCTGGTGATAGATAAAAAATTAAGGGTTAAAGGAATTATTACAGACGGGGATTTGAGAAGATTGCTTGCTCAAAAGAAAAAAGACATCTATGCTATGCAGGCAAAACAATGTATGACAGAAAACCCTCTTTCTATATCCAAGGATAAACTTGCTGTTCAAGCCCTTGCAATAATGGAGGAAAAAGAAATAACATGTCTTGTTGTGAAGGATAGCAGGGGCAGGGCAGAAGGGATTGTTCACCTGCATGATGTTTTGGGAAAGAGACAGTTTATTCAGGAGTTATGATATGGATATTAATGAAATTCGCCTTATTGCAACAGATGCGGACGGGGTGCTTACCAACGGGAAAATAATTTATGACGCGGCCGGCCGGCAAACAAAGCCCTTTTCTGTAAAGGATGGAATGGCTTTTAATCTGTTGAGGATTTCTGGATTAAAAAGTGTAATTATTTCAGGGAAAACAACCGGCATTTTAACCAAAAGAATGGCGGATATCAATGTTGATTATGTTTTTGAAAATGTCAAAGATAAGATAAAGATTTTGAATTGTTTTTGTAAAAGGCATAACATTAAGATATCTCAGGTATGTTATATGGGAGATGATATAACAGATATTCCTGTATTGAGACAGGTTGGTTTTTCTGTTGCTCCCCGTGATGCGTGTGAGGATGTTAAAAATATAGCCATGCTTATTGTTGGTAAAAAATCAGGGGAAGGTGCTTTTAGGGAATGTGTTGAAATTGTGTTAAGAGGACAGCGGAAATGGGAGAAAACCTTAAAAAATTATTTACAGTTTTAATGCTTGTTTGTCTTGTTGGTTCTGGATGCGGTCGTAAAAAAACAACAATTGAATCACAGGATACAGGTCAGAGCATGAAGAATTTTTCCATGGAATTTTTTGGAGATTCATTCAAAGCCAATCTAAAAGGCGAAGCAGCTGAAAAACAGTCCTCAAACAATCAGGCATCTGTTACAAAGCCCTCTCTTGAGATTAAAAGTAAAAACTTTATTGTGGAAATAAAAACAGGTTCAAAAGGAACAGGCGATGTTTTCCTTGATTCTGAAACCCAGAATGTTATAAGGGTTGTTATAACCAATGACATTACAATAATTCAAAAAAATCCAGATTCTCTCCAGGTTAATTTTAGTGCCACCTGCGGCAGGCTTACCTATTTTGAAAAGGAACAAATTGTGATGATGGAGGAATCGCCGGTGCTTAAACAGGGTGTTAATGAATACAAGGCAGACAAAATTGTATATAATCTTAATGAAAATAGATTGAGGTTTGAAGGAAATGTGCGGATTTTTTTCAAAAAAGAAGCTGCTGACAATCCTTAGCATTTTTTTATTCTGCCGGATGGCTTTGTGTTCACAGACACTGCGTATTTGTATATGGGAGGGCAATGATAAGCCGGTGGTTGACTCATTTAAAGGAAAATACAGAGGCCAGCTTTCACTTGTTAAATGGAATAACAAATACCTGGTAATCAATACAATGGATATTGATGAATATCTGTATGGCGTTATTGGCAAGGAAATGGGAAAATTTTGGCCTTTTGAGGCATTGAAGGCGCAGGCTGTTTGTTCAAGAACCCTTGTGTATTATTACAAAGAACTTGCAGCTAAAAAGGTTCTTCCTTATGATGTAAGTGATACGGTTTATCATCAGGTATATAATGGGGTTTATTCTGAAGATGAGTCCATTGTAAAGGCCGTAGAAGAAACCTCCGATGAGGTTCTTATTGGACAGGACAGCGAAAAGGGATATAATATTGTTCCATCTTTTTTCCATGCCTGTTGTGGAGGGCATACAACCGATGCGTCCCAGGTATGGGGTGGGGATTATCCGCTTCTTAAAGGCGTTGAAGATCCTTTTTGTTCAGAAAGTCCATTTTATTGGTGGAGCAAACGTTTTACACAGAATGATTTAAAAAATATTGTGGGAATAGAGGTTTCTGACATACATATTCTTGCTTATGATAATAGCGGTCGGGTTGCAATCATAGAGTTATCAGGAAAAAACGGCAAAAAAAGTATGACAGGTGTAAATTTGAGAATGAAAACTGTTAATGCTTCTACAACATTTAATTCAGACAAAACTCTGCCAAGCGTGTTTTTTACGGTTAAAAAGCAGGGAAGTTCTTTCCTTTTTGAAGGGAAAGGATACGGCCATGGGGTTGGTTTATGTCAGTGGGGCGCGAAAAAAATGGCTGAACAGGGAAAGACATACAAGGAAATTTTAAAATATTATTTTCCTGAATTATGCCTGGCATGCGTTGAAGCAGACAACGACAAAATACTTTTTGATACTGGGGACAACCGTACTTACTAACCGGGGGTGAAGATGAATTTTTATTTACGGCCGGTTCATGTTCAGGTTAATCCTGAATTTGAACGTTTTGCAGAAGAAAAATTCTCAAAACTTGAAAGATTTTTTCCCGGGCAAACAGATATAACGTTGATTATTAAAAAGGAGAAATTTGAATTTCTTATGGAAGCAATAATACAATACCGCAGGTCAAAAATATTTATGAAAACAAAATCAAATAATCTTAATGCGGGACTTGAAGAATTAATTAATAAACTTAAAAACCAGGTAAGCAAATTTCACGATAAAAAACGCAGCAAAAAAACCAGAGCCGGCAAAATATTAGCTGAGTTTGGTTTATCAACCGAACCTGAGGAGGAATAACAATGAAGATAAGTGAATTTATTAGTGAAAAAGAAATTATTATTGGAATGAAAGCAACAGAAAAGGATGCGGCGATTGACGAGCTTTTGCAGGTTCTTGAAAAAAATGGGCTTTTACAGGATAGGAAACCCGTTCTTGAAACCTTGCTTGAAAGGGAAAAACTTGGCTCAACAGGGATAGGCCAGGGAATAGCAGTTCCGCATGCCAAAACAGACCAGGTTAAAAACCTTGTTTGCGCTCTTGGGACATCTCATAAGGGGGTTAATTTTGATTCCCTTGATGGCGAGCCTGTTTACATCATTTTTCTTGTTCTGGCGGCTTCAGGAGCGACAGGCATCCATTTAAAGGCGCTTGCGAAAATAGCGCGGCTTTTGAAGGATAAGGTTTTTCGTAATTCTTTAACTGCGAGTAAAACGCCGCAGGAGGCATATCAGATTTTAAAGGAAGATGAAGACAGGCTTAATAGTATTGGATAAATTGACATGAAACGATTCACAGGGATACCCGTTTCTCCAGGTATAGCCATTGCGCCATTGTCTATTTTGAGGGATATTTTTTTGCTTCCACCAGAACGAAAAATAAGCAAAAATGAAATTCCGCTGGAAATTCAACGTTTTGAAAATGCCTTGAAAAATGCGGAGAATGATATTATTGAAACCCAGAAAAATGTTTCTTCTATTCTTGGTAAAAAATATGGCGAAATCTTTGCCATCCATTTAATGTTTCTCAAGGATAAATATCTGAAAGAACAAACAATCCGCAATATTAAAACCGACCAGATTTCAGCGGTTCACGCCTTTTACAAAACAATAGAAAGCGTGCAGGTGCTTTTTGGAAAAACAGACAAAGATTTTGCAAAAGATAAAAGACGGGACCTTCTGGATGTGGCTGAAAGGATTTTTTTCTACCTGAAAGAAAACCGCGATAAAAAAATTTTTAATCAACCTGTTATTGTTATTGCCCATGATTTATCGCCATCCCAAACTGTTTCCTTTGACAAAAAATATGTTATGGGTTTTGCAACAGAACTCGGCAGCAAAACATCCCATACTGCAATCATGGCAAAAGCCCTTGAAATTCCCGCTGTGGTTGGGCTTACCAACATCCTGGAAACCGTTCAGGATGATTCAATGGCAATTCTTGATGGAACCCAGGGGCATCTGATTATAGAACCGACGCCCGCTATTATTAAAGAATATAAGAAAAAAAGGGATATTTTTATAAAGCAGCGCAAGAATTTTTATCTTACCAAAAGGCTTGTTTCTAGAACCCCTGACGGGATAAAAATAGATTTAATGGCAAACATTTCCTTACCCCAAGAAGCGTCCACCGCTCTTAAATATGGAGCAGAGGGCATAGGATTATTCAGGACAGAATTTCTTTTTCTCAACAGGGATGATTTACCTTCGGAGGATGAACAGTTTGAGTCCTATAAAACTGTTGCGACAATTATGGGTAAAAGGCCTGTTGTTATTAGAACCCTTGATATAGGAGGGGATAAATTTATTTCTTCATTTAGGTCTTCAATGGAATTAAATCCATTTCTTGGATGGAGAGCCATCAGATTTTGTTTAAGCCGGCCGGATATTTTTAAGACACAGTTAAAAGCCATTATGAGAGCGGCTTGGTATGGAAATTTTAGGATGTTGATTCCCATGATTTCTACAATTGAAGAGATAAAAAAAACCCGCGATATTATTGAAGAGGCTGTTGGCGAATTAAAAAAACAACAGAAACAATTTACAAACCCTCCATTGGGAATTATGATTGAGGTTCCTTCGGCAGCGCTTCAGGCAGAATCCTTTGCACATCTTGTTGATTTTTTTAGTATCGGTACAAATGATCTGATTCAATATACGATTGCGGTTGATAGAATCAACGAAAACATTTCATATCTTTACCAACCTTGTAATCCTGCGATACTGAAGCTTATTTCTATGACAGTGGAAGCAGCAGCAAAAGCGGGTCTGGATGTGAGTGTGTGCGGAGAAACAGCATCCATACCAGAAACCGTTGTATTATTTATAGGTTTTGGCATAAGACATCTCAGTATGGCGCCGTCTGCAATCCCTCAGATTAAACAGATTATTAGAAAAATTCCTTATTCAAAGGCAAAAAAACTTACCGAAGAAGCATTTGGTTTTTCTACACATAAAGAGATTGTTGAATTTTTGAAAAAAAACATAGGAAATTACTGAAATGATACTGGATGATAAATCATACATAGAAAAGATTGATAAAAGTAATATGTTGCATCTGATTGAAGGTTTTGACCGTCAATGTATAAAGGCAGGAAGTATTAAACTGTTTCCTGTTGAAAAAAGGCCGTACAGCCATATTGTTTTTTGTGGTATGGGCGGTTCTGCAATTGCAGGCGATATTCTCAAGAAACTTGTTGAAATCAATTCTGGTAGCGATGCCATTGTGGCCGCATACGATTTTCCGTCGGCCAATCCGTTTGGAAAAATGCGTCGCGTGGTTCTAGGTGGCGTGCCTCACCTGGTTGTGCCATGTCCGAATAGACTTGGATTTCTTTCCGCGATGGACGGTGGAGTGGTCGCGTTCAACTTGAATACTCGCACGTTTCGCCCGGGGTTTTTGTATGCGGAAACCACGGCAGGAGGCGATATTCTCGATGTTGAAATTGCAAGCGATACCGTAGGTTATGCGACTGTGCTCGATGCAGTGTTCAACAAATCTTTGCAAAAGTTCAA
>CAZSTE010000045.1:0-7753 GCA_964609735.1 uncultured bacterium | reverse complement strand
GGATTGAAAATAATAGATGTAATTATGGAATCAACCCCGCGTTTTATTGCCAATAAACAGGCATGGGAAAACCCATGGAAAAAAGATAAAATGGAAAAAATTGCATTGCTTCTTAATGGCGCCTTAAATGCATTAAAAAAGGTAGGTTTAAAAATGAACGCCAAAAAAAAAGACATACCGTTGATATTAAAAAAATTGCCCGCCATAAAAAAACCAACGATTTCTCCATTGGCCACAAAAGATTGGTATGCCCTGGAAACAATTATTGATAAAAAAGAGGCAAAAAAAATTATTCCAGAGTTAAAAAAACTCGGCGCTTCTGGAATAGTAGAATATAATATTAACAAACTTGTTTATTAACATAGGAGAAACAAATGCCCTGTGGAAGAAAAAGAAAAAAAAGAAAAATAAAAACCCACAAAAGGAAAAAACAGTTGCGCGCCTTGCGGCATAAAAAGAGAAAAAGATAATGAAGGTTTTATATTGGCTTGTGGGGATTGCCTGTCTTCTTTCTGGGTGCACAACAATAAATCAGCAGGTAACCCATGATGCGGCACTAAAATTTTATATTCAGGGTTTAATATATGAAAGTTCAATGGATTTTGATAATGCCCTTTTGTTATATCAAAAATCGTTAAAAAATAATCCTGAAAACAGTTTTTTGCTGGGTAAGACCGGCAAAATACTCTTGAAAGAAAAAAGATATAAGGAAGCTGAGGATGTTTTCAAACAAGCGATAAACTTAAATCCTGATGAAGCAGAAAACTTTTTCAACCTTGGTATGACCTATTTTTTTCTGAAATCCTATGAAAATGCCATTTCTAATATTGAAAAAGGATTAAGCATACAAGAGATTCCGTCTTATAGAGTAATACTTTGTGACCTTTATGTCATAACAGGAAAACTGGATAAAGCCATTGAATCTTACAAAATCCTGATAAATAGTTTCCCATCAAACTTTCTGCTCTATTATAATTATGGGTTACTGCTTGAAAGAATGGGCAAAAGCGATGAAGCAGAAACTGCACTTATTGAAAGCATAAAGATTCAGCCGTTTTTTGCCGCTGCCCATATACAACTTGGCGCCTTATATAACGATCAGAATAATGTTGAAAGCGCTATTAAATACTACAATAATGCCATTGAAATTTCTCCTCAAGATCCTTCTGGATATGAAGGACTTGCCCAATTATATATCGGAAGAAAAATGCTGGATGAAGCAGCTCTTATACTAAAAATGGCAATTGCAAAAGGTGTTGAATCGGGTGAAATAAATTACATGCTTGGTTTCATTTCATTCCAACAACAACAATACCAGGATGCAGAACTATATTATAAAAAAACCTTACGGTTTGCTGAAACCTCTATGGTATGGTTTAGTCTCGGAATAACATATGATAAATTAAACAAAAAAGAAGAAACAGAAGACTGCATGCGCAAGGCAATAAAAATGGACGAAACAAATCATCTTGCCCTTAATTATCTAGGTTATTTTATGTTGATTGAAAATAAAAACACTGATGAGGCTTTATCCTTAATTCAAAAAGCGGTAAGGCTTGACCCTGATAATGGCGCATATCTTGACAGTCTTGGTTGGGCATATTATAAAAAAGGGAAATATAGATTAGCGGAAAAATATCTCCTGAAAGCCCAAAAAAAAGAAAACGATCCTGAAATATATGAACACCTTGGTTATCTTTATTATAAAATGAATAAACCCACTGATGCAATATACTGGTGGACAAGATGTTTTGAAATAACACAAAAAGAAGAAGTGCTAAAAATGATAGAAAGGGTAAAACAGGAAACATCTTCAAAAAAATGAAAAATTTGTTGGAAAAAATTGCCTATTCTCCCAATAGTCTGAAAGAATTAACCAAACTACAACTTGACCAGTTAGCCTCCGAAATACGGGAAACAATTATAGAAACTGTTTCCAAAAACGGAGGACATCTTGCTTCAAATCTTGGCATGGTGGAAATAACAATTGCTTTACATTATCTATTACATATTCCGCCAGATAAAATCCTTTTTGATGTTGGTCATCAAGCTTATGCGCATAAGATACTTACCGGTAGATATCAATTATTCAATACGCTCAGACAATATAAAGGCATTTCGGGCTTTCCCAATGCAGAAGAAAGTCAAACGGATATTTTTACAACCGGTCATGCAGGCACAGCAATTTCTGCTGGAATGGGAATTCAAACCGTGCAACAAACAAAAAAAAATCCAGCAAAAACAGTTGTGATTATTGGGGATGGATCTCTTACCAATGGCGTTACATTTGAAGGGCTTAATAATCTGGGCGTTTCCAAAAAAAACCTGTTGATAATATTAAATGATAATAATTTTTCAATTTCAAAAACCCGAGGAGCCCTTTCATATTATTTGACAAAATTAATAACAATGCCTGCCTTGACAAAATCAAAAGAAGAAATAAAAGAAATGATTGAAAAAATGCCCGGAGGCGATCAAATTATTAGGGTGGGTAAAAACATAGAACAAAAAACAAGATATTTTGTTACACCGGGGGTGTTTTTTGAAAAACTTGGCATCCAGTACTTTGGACCCATTGATGGAAATGACATAAACCATTTAATCGATGTATTAAAAAATGTTTTAGAACATGAAGGACCAACCATTCTTCATGCCATAACACAAAAAGGAAAAGGGTATGCCCCTGCTGAAAACAATCCCGAAAAATTTCATAGTATCGGACCATTTGATATTAACACAGGTCAAATGTTATCAGAAGAAAAATCAACAGGTTTTTTTGTTGGAAAGATTCTTGAAGATGTCGGCGAAAAAAATGATTTTTATGTAATCACATCCGCAATGGAATATGGATTGGGATTTGATGGATTTGCCAAAAAATTCCCAGCACGCTTTTTTGATGTGGGAATTGCCGAAAGCCACAGTTTAATTTTTGCATCAGGTATAGCAAAAACAGGCAATAGTGTTTTTGTTGGAATATACAGCACATTTCTTCAAAGAACATATGACCAGATATTTCACGACATATCTTTACAAAAAGCATCTGTTGTTATTCTTGTTGATAGGGCAGGCATTATTTCCGGCGATGGACCAACCCATCAAGGCATATACGATATCGCATTTTTAAGGACCATCCCAGAAATTGTAATATTTTCTCCGTATTCACTTGAAAATCTTACAACAATTATACAGTCAACATTTGATTGCAAAAAACCCATCGTTATTAGATATCCAAAAGAATTATTGCCCGAGAAATTAGAAAAAATAAGTCAAAACAGCAGCAAAATAATTTGTCTGGCCCTTGGATCTCTGGCATTTACAGCAAAACAGGCATGTGTACAATTAAACAATGAAGGTTTTAATATAGATTTTCTCCCTGTAAGTCAGGTAAAACCCGTTGATGAAAAAATTAAGACGCTAATTACAAGATATGAAAAAATTGTCACCTGCGAAGAAGCAATAATATCCGGCGGATTTGGAACAAGCATTCTTGAATATTGCAATGAAAATAATATACAATGTAAGATATTAAAAATTGGAATTCCGGATACATTTATTGAAACGGGCTCTCGCGACCAACTTCTTCAGGTTTTTGGACTTGATGTCAGGGGCATGGTTAAAAAAATAAAACGGTTTTATAAAGATGCGTAAAATATCAATTATCTTTAATCCAAAAATTAGGGGCATAGAAACAGTTAAAAGGGATTTTGAAAATATCATAACCCGCCATGGTGGCCAGGTTATTCCCTGTGGAAAAGAAACCGAATTGCTTATGTCTCTTGGTGGAGATGGCACAGTATTAAAAGGTTTTAGAAATCTGCCTTCTTTTGATATTCCTATTCTAGGGCTTAATTTTGGTAAATTTGGTTTCTTAACAATGAACTGCAAAAATAAGGTAAAAACAGTAAAAGATGTTATCGCAGAACAATTTTTTATTTCTCCACGGATATATCTTACAGCTTTCCTGATAGCAAAAAATAAAAAACAATTTATGGGCAACGCATTAAACGAAATGGTTATATTCCGCGAAGATATACGTATGGTTAGATTTGAAATAAAATTTGGTTCCGCAATATTTCAATTAAGAGCAGATGGAATGATTATAAGCACGCCGACAGGTTCTACCGCTCACGCATTTTCAGCGGGAGGCCCCATTGTTTTTCCTGAAGAAAAAACAATGATAATAGTGGCATTGGCTCCTTTTGCCACCACATGGAGAAATTGTATTTATGAAGGAAGCCGATTATTGATTAAATCATCCGGAAATTGCAATATCGTTATGGACGGCCAGGAAAAATTCACACTCCAAAAGGATAAACCGCTTGAAATAAAAATCGGCGATGGCGTGTTTAAACTTCTTGTTTCAAAAGATTGGAACTTCTGGAAAACATTGAAGGAGAAATTTTTATGGGGAAAAACATTGAGCTAAAAATAAACAAAAATAGATGCAAGGGATGTGGACTTTGTATAGAAGTTTGTCCGCAGAAAATACTGAAAATGTCAAAAATGTTTAACAAATTTGGTTATCATTTTGTTGAGGTTTCTGAAAACAATTGTACAGGATGTAAAAAATGTACAATTATATGTCCGGACGCAGCAATTGAAATCTTTATCCAGGATGAGACTAAGATAAACACATAGAATCTAATTGCATTATAAAAACAGTCAATTTGAACAAGAATTATCAGTTCAGGGTTAAATGTTTATTTGAAAATTTGATTGTCTTTTTTCCTCCTTTTCCAAAGAAGGGCAGGGTGAACTTTCCTATTTTATAAAGGAATATAGAAAAATATATTAAATCATGCACCATAATAAAAAAATACCACATTGGAGGATATAATGAAAATAGGGGTAATTCCTGACTGTTTTAAATTGCCAATTAAACAGGCAATTAAAAAAGCTGCAGAATTAGAATTTGATGGCATTCAACCCTATGCAATAAGCGGCGAACTTGATCCTTTAAATATGGCAAAAACGGCGAGAGAAGATTTTAAAAAATTTGTTTCAGATTTAGGACTTGAAATTTCAGCGCTTGTTGGAGATTTTGGCGGAAATGGTTTTGTTGATTCACAAACACTTGACTGGAGGGTAAAAAAAACAAAAGAAGTAATAGACCTGGCGTTTGACCTTGACGTAGGTGTGGTTACCACCCATATCGGAATGGTTCCAGAAGATAAAAAAAGCATAAACTGGAAACTTTTATTTCAATCCCTTCCTGAGGTTGGAACGTATGCATCCAATAAAAACGTGGTTTTAGCGACAGAAACAGGCCCTGAACCGACAGAAATCTTAAAACAATTGCTCGATGAATTACATAATCCAGGTATTATGGTAAATTATGACCCTGCAAATTTGGTAATGGTTGCGGGAGATGATCCTGTTAAAGGAGTTTATACATTAAAACGCTATATTGTACACACACACGCTAAAGATGGTATTAAATTGCCTGATGAAAATAACAAAAAACGATGGAAAGAGGTTCCTCTCGGAGAAGGAAATGTGAATTTTCCAAAATATCTTGAGGCTATGAAAGAAATTGGATATAAGGGTTTTTTTACAATAGAAAGAGAGGTAGGAGAAACACCTGAAAATGATATAATCAAAGCGAGGAATTTTCTTAAGCAACTCAGTCAGAAATTAGATTATTAAATATGATGAAAATACGAAAACCTGTGGTAGCGGGTTATTTTTATCCTGAAACAAAAAGGGCTCTGATTGCTGAAATAAATAAATATATTTCTCCACAACAGAAGGAAAAACAAACAATAATTTCAGCAATATCTCCTCATGCGGGTTATATTTATTCTGGTAAAACAGCAGGAAAGGTCTACAGCAATGTAAAATCTCCTGATACCGCAATAATTATCGGACCAAACCATCATGGTTATGGCGAACCGTATGCGGTAGATACCAACGATTTCTGGGAAACCCCGCTTGGCAAGGTTTCTATAAACAAAGAAATTGCACAAAACATTCTTGACAAAAGTAAATATTTACAGGAAGACTCTGTGGCCCATATGCAGGAACACTCCATAGAGGTACAACTTCCATTTTTACAGTTTATTAATCCGGATATAAAGATTGTTCCTATTGTTATTTCCAGTTATCACGATTCCAACCCCTGGTATGAAATTGGTTATATTATCGGCAACATATTACAGCAATCTAAAAAAGAACTGATTATTATAGCCAGCTCTGATTTTACCCATTATGAACCGGCCCAACAGGCAAAACAAAAAGACATGTACGCAATTGAAGCAATTATTGATTTAGATGCTGACGAATTTTTGAAAAGAATTTCAGAAAATAATATTACGATATGCGGATTTGCGCCAATCGTTAGCGCTATTATTGCATCAAGAGCAGCCGGAGCAAAAAGAGCCGTTCTCATTGATTATTCTAATAGCGGAAAGGTTTCTGGAGATATGCAAGAGGTTGTGGGATATGCAGGAATAATCGTTCCTCAAACAACAAATATAGAATAAAAATGATAAATGGAAAGACCATATTAACCGGTGTTTTTGGATGGCCTGTTAAACATTCTCTTTCTCCTATTTTTCAAAATGCTGCCTTTCAATATTCCCATCTTAACTGGATTTATGTGCCATTTGAGGTTCATCCTGAAAACCTTCAAAAAGCGATTGAAGCCATAAAATTTTTTTCCATAAAAGGAATAAATATTACAATTCCCCATAAAAAAAATGTGGTCAAATATCTTGATATTATTGATGACGAAGTAAAAATCCTGGGAGTTGCAAATACGATTATAAACAAAAATGGGGTTTTAAAAGGTTATATAACCGATGGCATCGGTTTTTTACGCTCCCTAAAAGAAGATGGCAAATTCAACCCAAAAAATAAAAAGGTTTTTCTTTTTGGCGCAGGCGGCGCCGCATTTGCAATCTCGGGATCTCTTATTAAAGCAGGAATATCCATGTTGACCATTTGCAATCGCACATTTAATAATGCACTGATGTTAAAATCTCGTCTTAAAAAGCATTTTGGATTTAATAATATAGTGGTGGTGCCGTTCCAAGATAGAAATCAATATGCTTTATGGAAAGACATTAATCTTATTATCAACGCAAGTTCTGTTGGAATGAAAAATGACCATATAACGTTGATAGAAGAAAAAAATCTAAATAAAAACATGTTTATCTATGATATTGTTTATAACAGAAAAACAAATCTTATAAAATCTGCTGAAAAACACAGAATACAGCACCTAAATGGACTTTCCATGCTTGTTTTTCAGGGAGCGGTTTCCTTTAACTTGTGGACAGGAAAAACTGCCCCTATTGATATAATGAAAAACTCTGTAATTCTAAAACAATGATGGAATTAAATAGTGAAACTCATTCTTGCAGGTTTTAACGGAACATGGAGAAAAGAAAGCGGAATAATCCTTTCAAAACGGCTGGGCAGAAGCTTTTTTGATATTGAACAAATGATTGAAGAAAAGGAAAAGGATAGGATTGCCCATATAAGCCAGGTAAAAGGCATTGATTATCTTAAAAAGCTTCAACATCAGGCGGTAAAACAAGTAAGCCATTATGAAGAATGTATAATATCTGTTCCAGCAGATATATTTTCTGATGAAACAAATACCAAAACGCTTAAATCCAGTGCGACTATTATATGGCTTACTGCCGATGTATCCATTATTCTGCTTCGGTTATATCCCGGATGGGAAAGCAAAAGCTTACTAAAAAAACAAAACGCATTGACGCATATAAAACAAATGCTAAAACAACAG
>CAZSTE010000044.1:0-7809 GCA_964609735.1 uncultured bacterium | reverse complement strand
AATTGAATCTTGTAATGCTTGAATTCATGATGAAAAATGGATTTTCTTTTAATGGTATATATATTGCCAATGACATGGGTTATAAAAATGGACTTTTGTTTTCTCCGGATATATATCTTAAAACCCATTATCAGGCAGATAAGATGACATATGGTTTTTGTCATTCAAAAAATTTAAAGGTTGTCCTGCATTCCTGTGGAAATGTTAAAGAATTAATACCAATTCTTATTGACGCGGGCTTGGATTGTCTTCAACCCCTTGAGGTTAAAGCGCAGATGGATCTTATAGAACTAAAGGAAAAGTTTGGAGATAGACTCTCTTTTATGGGCGGTATTGACTCGCGATTGATGAGCGATCCTGATAAAACAAAGATTGAACAAGAGGTAAAAACAAAGATTGGGGTTGCCAAAAAAAATGGTGGATATGTTTATCATTCAGACCATTCTATTCCTAATATTGTAAGTTTTAAGGACTATTGTTTTGTGATGGAGCTGGTAAAAAAATATGGTGTTTATGAACAAACCGGATCATTGCCTGATATTCAGCTTCCAGAACCAAAAAAGGAAGAAATCCCTTCTGAACCAAAAAAGATAAAATTTGGTTTTGGAAGAAAGAAAAAGGATAAAATAACGGTTTCACAGTCAGACAAAACAGAACAATCCACTCAATCCACTAATGTAAAAATAAAACAACCTTCAGAAAAGAAATCCAAATTTGGATTTCTTAAAGCCAAAAAGAAATGAAAAAGGCCATCGGAATTGATTTGGGCGGAACATATATCAAATACGGACTTGTAACTCAATCAGGCGATATTATAAAAAAAGGCATGATTTCAACAATGGCCGAGTCTGGCGACAGGAATGTGGTAATTGAACAAATATCCATCGCAATTAAAAGTGTTTGGGATAATAACATCGCCGGGATTGGAATAGGAACGCCTGGCATTGTTGATAACCGGGGTAATGTTTATGAAGCCCCAAATCTTCCGGAGTGGGATAACTTCAATCTTAAAGAAATTTTTGAGAAAAAATTTAATAAAAATGTGATTGTTGAAAATGATGCAAACAGTATTGTTTGGGGAGAATATCTTTTTGGCGCAGGTCGCGGGGCTAATACAATCGTGTGTCTTACCCTGGGGACAGGTCTTGGCGGAGGCGTTATTATAGATGGAAAATTGTTTCGGGGCGCGATTTATTCAGCAGCAGAAATTGGGCATATGCCTATTAACTATAACGGCCGAAAATGCGGTTGCGGAAGTATCGGTTGTATTGAAACGTATGTGGGAAAAAAATATATTGTTCAATCTCTTATAAGAAAAATTAAAAAAGGAAAAAAAACTATTATTAAAAAAATGGTTGGCGGCGATCTTTCAAAAATTACTCCAAAAATAATATCAGATGCCTATCAAAAAGGTGATAAATTGGCAGAGGAAATATGGATTGAAATGGCAACTGCTTTGGGAGCATTTCTTGCTGGTATTGTAAATTTGCTAAATCCCGACAGAATAATTCTGGCTGGTGGAATTGCCCAGGCGGGTAATATTATTTTTTCCACTGTGGAAAAGACCATTCAGGAACGGGCGATGAATATTCTGGCAAAATCGGTTAAGGTTATTCCTGCGAGACTTGGTGTGGATGCTGGAATTATTTCCGGTGCTTCGCTTCTTTTTTAGAAACCCCTTCAACAAATGAAAATTATTTACTGGTGTAGTTCTGATTTTGGTATTCCCTGTCTTGAACAATTGATGCAAAAACATCATATTGTAGGTATTGTTACATCTCCGGATAAACCAGCAGGCAGACACCTGCAGGTTATTTCAGGCCCAATAAAAATATGGGCACAAAAACATGGCATAGATGTTTTTCAACCAGAAAATCTTTCAAAAAATTATGGATTATTAGATATATTTCAATCCCTTAAACCGGATTTTTTTGTTGTTGTTTCTTATGGCAAAATGATACCGGAAAAATTTTTTAATATACCGTTGTTGGCATCTCTTAATGTTCATCCATCGTTATTGCCTAAATATCGTGGTCCAGCTCCAATGGAATGGGCACTTATAAATGGCGAAAAAGAAACCGGGGTATCTGTTATTTTAATGACAAAAGAGATTGACGCGGGAAATATTATAAGCAGCCAAAAAGTAATCATAAATCCAGAGGATGATATTTTTATTTTGAGAAAAAAATTATCCCGGATTGCTTCAGTTATTCTTCTGGATGCAATAGAAAAGATTCTTCTGGGTTATAAAGGGCAACAACAAACCGGCGATAGTTCCTATGCACCGAAGCTAAAAAAAACCGATGGACATATCAACTGGAATCAGAATGCGGTTTCTATCCACAATAGGATTCGCGGATTGGCTGATTGGCCCGGGGCGTACACGTTTGTTGTTTCAGAAGGATATAAAAAAATGCTAAAAATCAAAAAATCTTTTGTTGAGGATGCTACACGACTCTTTGAAAATCCAGGCAGGTTTATTGAGAATAAAAAAAGACTGCTGGTTTCTTGTGGACAAGGAATATTGGAACTGTTGCGGGTTCAAGAAGAAGGGAAAAAAGAAATAAGTTCAATTGAATATCTCAATGGCCATTATAAAATTATTAAGGATGGTTTTCTTGAATAATACATAGTTTTTTCTGGTGTTTATGTATGCCTGCCCATTTTACAACGTTTAATAAAAGTTTATCGACTTGTTTCCGGTTTTGATCGATTGTTCTGATAACAAGACCTTTCGGATTTAGGTGTTTTATTAAAAATTCAACATTTTTCCATGGCACATCAATATCAAGACATTTTTTTTTAGATTTGATGATACATTTCTAAATATGCAGTCCATTTGATTGATAGCCTGCTTCGGTAACATGTTGAATCGCTTTGATATGTGGATTGGATAATAAAACCGGTAAATACTTTATGGCTCCTGGCCCATCAAGATGGTACCATAAAATTTTGAACTTCTTGCCCAATAAATTCATTTCTGTCATAAAATATTTTTCAGACATTTCTTTTGTTTGCTATCAATAAGATTATGAAAATGATTGAATTCTTTTACCCATAAAGGAAGTGTTTCTTTTAATTATTGGGAGCAAATATCAATATTGTTTGCCATGTCTATAAGAAAATTTTGGGCTCAACGCAAAAGGAAAAGTGAATCATTTACCGGAACCTGTGCAACATAACCAACCAGAAAGTGGATTTAAATTGCGCCATAACAAAAGAAATTATATAATCAGGAGAAAAATATTAATCTTCCAATGAGATAGATGTTGAGAAGAAAATGTAGGATTATATAAAACGGGCGTTTTTACATCAATGCAAGGCCTGTCTACTGGTTGACGTTCCAAAAATGCAATCCAGAGGTTACAAGCCATAGATATTTCTTGCAGATAGATATCTGGTGAATTACAATGATATGGCAGGTAAAACAAGGGAGAATTTATGGATGTGGGAATTTTAATAGGAAATACCAACACAACCATTGCTTATATTAGCAAAAATTCAATCAGGAAAATTGCCACCTGTAAAACCCAATATATTGGTTCCATAATTAAAAAATATTTAAATAAAGAAAAAAATCGCCCTAGAGTTTTTGTCGCTTCGGTTGTACCACAAGCAACTGCCAGAATTAAGCATTGCACAGAAGACATTGAGGAAATATCGTGGAAGAATTTTCCATCTCAAATAAAAATTAAACATCCGGAAAATATTGGAATTGATAGATTGCTGAATGCCGCCGGAGCAAAAAAATTGTTTAAAAATTCATGTCTAATTATTGATGCAGGTTCAGCTATAACAATAGATTTTATTTGCAAAAATGGAAATTTTGAGGGTGGAGTGATATTTCCAGGTCAAAGATTGATTGTTGAATCATTAAAAACCCTGGCATTGTTGAAAAAAGCAAAACCGACAAAATCAAAATCCATCCTTGGTAACGACACATCCAAAGCAATTGGCTCCGGCGTTACCTATGGACTTTCATTTTTGATAAAGGGTTATATAAACGCCATAAAAGAAAAAGACAAAAATGTTCAGGTTATATTTACCGGCGGGGACGGAAAGATGTTTTTACCATATGTAAAAATTGGAACCTATGAAAAAAATCTTGCCTTAAAGGGTTTGCAAATGTTTATTTATGAAACATAAAATTATCGCAGGAAAAAATGTATATTTTTTTACCAGTGTGAAAAGCACCATGGATACGGCAAAAAAATTGCGCGCTAAAATCAAAGAACCTGTTGTTGTTTCTATTATTCAAAAACAGGGTCGTGGAAGACAGGGAAATAGATGGATTTCAAATGAAGGCGGATTATGGATTTCCATTGTGTGGGAATGCGTATCAAAAAAGGCGTTAAATTATCTCTTTTTTATTGGAGCAAAGGCAATAGTTGATACCCTTAGGGATATTGGAATAAAAAACCCGGGGATAAAACTACCAAACGATGTTTTTGTAAATGGCCGCAAGATTGCAGGGGTTCTTATTGAAAATCTGGATTCCCATGTTATAATAGGAATCGGAATTAATGTTAACAATGCCATAACTGAAGAAATGGGAACCGCTATAAGTTGTAAGGAGATTTTAGGATATAATATTGCCCATGAATCAATCCTGTATCTTCTTCTCAATAACATCCAGGGTTTACGACATCAATGTGAAAAACAAAATCTTGATTTTTTAAAAAATATCACAGGGCTTCTTATATAATGAACGGAATAATTTTTATTATTCAGATAATCTTTCTTTTTATTCTTCTGGCAGCTGCCGCGTTTTTTGCTGCTTCTGAAACAGCCTTTGTTTCATTGGGAGTGTATTATTTAAAAAAATTTGACCCCGAAGATCCGCAAGCAAAAAAACTGGAGTTTTGGTTTAAAAATCCCAATAGAATTCTTGCCACAACCCTTGTGGCAAATACGATTGTTGAATCCCTTGCATCAATTCTTGCTGCATCCATCGCATATCGTAGCAGTGGAAAAATAAACCTTGCCATCATGGCTTTTATTGTTATGTTTCTAATACTAATTTTTGGCGAAATTATCCCAAAAAATCTTGGGAAAAAATATGCTGAGAAATTTGTTATGATCGCCATTTTACCCATGAAAATTTTCACCCTGATCTTTGAACCCTTAAACCGCTTTTTGCTGGGTTTCGCAGAGGTTTTTCTGAGTTTTTTTAAGATTAATATTGATTCTATACTACCAGTGGTTACAGAAGAAGATATAAAGGCAATGATTTCTGCCGGAGAAGAAAAGGGCCTGATAAAAAAAGAAGAAAGACAGATGATTCACAGCATTTTTGAACTTGGAGGAAGAAAGGTTTCGGAAATTATGATCCCAAGAGTAAATATTATTGCTGTAGATATAAACGCGACAATAAAAAAGGTTTTGGAACTTGTGGTTAAACAGGGGTATTCACGATATCCTGTTTACAGAAATAATCTTGATGCGATTGAGGGAATCGTCTATCTTAAAGATATTATTGCAAAAGGTTATGAAAGCAAAGACACTGTTGTAAAGGAGATAATGAGACCCGCCTATTTTGTGCCGGAAACAAAAAAGATTAATGAACTTATGAAAGATCTACAGCAACAACAGATTCAAATGGCTATTGTTGTTGATGAGTACGGAGGAACAGCAGGGCTTGTTACAATGGAGGATTTGGTGGAAGAGATTGTTGGCGAAATTTCTGATGAATACAAACACGATGCGTACGATTATCAACGTCTTAGCGATAACAGTTTTATTGTTAAAGGATCAATGGAGGTTGAAAAAGCTAATGAACAGATTGAACTTGAAATTCCAAAAGGTGAATTTGAAACAGTCGCAGGATTTGTTCTTGAATATCTCGGACGACTTCCAAAAAAAGGAGAAAAATTTATTTATATGGGAAAACTTTTTATTGTTCACGAGGTTGATGACAAAACAATTAAATGGATAAGAATAAAATCACTTAAAGAGGAAAATAAAAATGGGCCAGGATTCACTGAGAGATGAAAAAATAGCAAAATTGAAATGGTGGAAGGATAAAGGAATTGAGGCATACGGAAGAAAATTCGAAAGAGAGCCGATATCATCTATTTCCGATGAAAGAAAGGAGCCTGTTTCAATTGCCGGCCGGATTATGACAATCCGCAGTCATGGCAAAGCGGCTTTTTGCGATATTATGGATTGGAGTGGAAAGATTCAGTCCTATTTCAAAAAGGATTTATTGGGTGATAAAGCATTTGAGGAATTTAAAAATCTTGATGTTGGAGATATTGTTGGAATAAAAGGGGAAATTTTTAAAACCCATACCGGCCAATTAACCATTCTGGTAAAAAGCTTTATGATTCTTTCAAAAATAATTGGAACACTACCTGAAAAATGGCATGGATTAAAGGATGTTGAGGCCCGATTCAGACGTAGATATCTTGACCTTATTGTTAATTCTGATGCCCGCATTGTTTTTACCACCAGAATAAAAATAATCAATTCCATACGAAATGTTTTAAATAATCTTGGTTTCGTGGAGGTTGAAACCCCTATGATGCATCCAATCGCCGGCGGCGCTGAAGCACGGCCGTTTATCACGCATCATAATGCCCTTGATATGAACCTTTATTTACGGATTGCGCCAGAATTATATCTTAAAAGATTGCTTGTCGGTGGAATGGAAAAAATCTACGAAATAAATCGTTCATTCAGAAATGAAGGAATTTCAACGCTTCATAATCCTGAGTTCACAATGTTGGAATTATATTCGGCCTATGATGATTATCAGGAAATGATGAATTTAACAGAAAATTTGATTAGCTGTATTGTGAGAGAAATTTTCAATAAAGACGAGATAGAATTTGAGGATAAAAAGATTAATTTCTGTTCTCCCTGGAAAAAGATATACTGGCAGGATTGCTTGAAAAATATTGGTGTCAATGACTGGAAAGACATAAAAAGCGTAAAACAGGTTTTTCTGGATAGGCATCTTGATACCGAAGGAAAAGAAGATATTTTTGAATTGATTGATTTGCTTTTTAAAAGATGCGTTGAACCAACATTGATTGATCCCACATTTATCATAAAATTTCCTGTTGAAATCTCTCCTCTTGCAAAATCATGGCCGAAAGAACCATCAATGGTTGAAAGGTTTGAACTTTTTATCAACGGTCTTGAAATTGCTAATGCCTATTCAGAACTTAATGACCCTGGTGAACAAAAAATTAGATTTGAACAGGAGATTCAAAAACCGAGTGAACGGCCAAAGGTTATTGATACCGATTATATAGAGGCCCTTGAATATGGTATGCCTCCTGCTGGCGGTCTTGGAATAGGCATAGATCGGCTTGTTATGATTCTTACAGGCTGCTGTTCTATCAGGGATGTTATTCTTTTTCCGCTGCTTAGACCTAAACAATGAGTTTTCAAAATATAAGGAATTCCTTTTTTCTCCTATCCTTTGTGACAATTGTTTGTAGAATATTTGGGCTTATAAGAGAACTTCTAACCGCAAAATTCTTTGGAACAAGCGCAATCTATGACACCTTTTTAATTGCTTTTATGATTCCAAATTTTTTCCGAGGGCTTCTTGCAGAAGGAGCATTAAGCACAGCGTTTATTCCTGTTCTTTCAGAAATGATTGCAAAAGGACACAAAAAAGAAGAAATTTTACAGGTATCAGGAGCGGTTTTTACATTTTTTCTTATTTCCACAACCTTTTTATATATTTTGGTTCTTCTTGCAGGTACCATACTTCTACATTTTTTTAATCTTCCGATTAAAGTTAGTGAAATTATTATTCTTTTACGGTTTACATTTCCATATCTTATTTTTGTTTTG
>CAZSTE010000043.1:0-7881 GCA_964609735.1 uncultured bacterium | reverse complement strand
AATGCTGATTCAACTTCCAATTTTTGTGGGTTTTTTTCTTGCCCTGCGCACATCCATATTTCTAAGAGGGAGTAAATTTATTTTCTGGATAAACGATCTTTCAGTTCCGGATACAATTATAAGGATTGGCTCATTCCCTGTGAATGTTCTTCCCATGTTTATGTTTATAACATCAATCTTACAGCAACAAATGTCGCCCACCGTTGACCAATCTCAAAAAATTATGAATATTATTCTGCCTTTAATGATGCTCGCGTTATTCTATAATTTTTCATCAGGACTGTTGCTTTATTGGATAACAATGAATATTATAGGAATTTTTGAACAATACTATATCTATAAAATTTCAAAAAACTAATTTATAGTCCCATCTTCTTTAGAAGAATTTTTGACGCTTTCATTTCTGCTTTTTTCTTTGTTTTTCCTGTTGCTGTCGCAGAAAGATTTTCACCAGGGATTCTGGCAACAATTTGAAATGTTTTCATATGGGCTGGCCCAAATTCTTTTTTAACGCTATATACAACATCCTTATTGAATTTTCTTATTGACATTGTTTTTACCAACCCTTTATAATCTTTTAGAGGTTTTATTTCTTTGTTTAAGATGTGTTCTTTAATAAATCTTTTTGAATATCTATACCCCCCATCAAGATATATTGCGCCAATTAAGGCCTCAACAGCCTGATCAAGCCTGATATCAGAAGGACCTGAATATCTGAGTATTTTATCAAGTTCAAGGGTTTTCCCAAGATGATGTAAATAATCCCTGTTTACATAAGCAGATTTAAGGTCAGTAAGAAAATGTTCATCCTTATCAGGATTAGACCTAAAAATTTCCACGGCAACAATAAAATTAAGAACTGCATCTCCTAAAAATTCCAATCGTTCATAGGATTGAATCCCCTTTTCATAGGCATAGGAAGAATGGGTCATCGCAATTTCAAGCAATCCTTTGTCCTTAAAAACATATTCTATTTTTTCTTCAAGATCTCTTAAACCCTGCATAGACACATCCCCGCAAGAACAATAAAAATCATGGCAATACCTGCCTCCTGTAAACGCATATACAGTGTGTTCAAACTACGTGGATAGATTTTCATCTCCATAATACCCTGTATAAATAATTTTTCTCCGTTTTTCTGCAACATTTCACAATTTCCATCAGGTGAAACAACCCCTGTGATTCCTGTGCTTGATACCTGAACAACATATCTTCCCGTCTCACATGCCCGAAGAATATTATGCGCAAAATGTTGAAATGGCCCGAACGAATTACCATACCACGAATCATTGGTAATTACAACAATAAAACCTGGATTGCTGTCTATAAGATTGGCAGAAATTTCAGGAAAAATATTCTCAAAACAAATAAGCACCAGGAACCTTTCGCCATCAATCTGAAATATTCCTGGTTTGTCCCCTGGGCTGATTTCTGGAATAAAACCAACCATACCTGTATATATCCTTTTTATAATAGGCACATGTCTGGCTGGTACATATTCGCCAAATGGAACCAAATGTTTTTTGTCGTATCGCATAACCCTGCCCCTGTTAAAAAAATAGGCGCTATTATAAATTACATTATTTTCTTTGGTCAAAGCTCCTATTAAAATCGGAAAGCTAAATGATTTTTCTGTAAGATATTCAATGGATTTTTTATCATCATTGAGTATTTCAGGATAACTGCTTTCAGGCCAGATTACTAGATGGCAATCCTTTTTAACAGATTCTGTCATTGCCTTATATTTTGCGAAAGATTCATCAGGAACCTGTCCAAAATAACCGCTATTCCCCTGGATTCCAACAATTTCCATTGCCTTGGTTTCAGAAAAATTCGTTAAAGGAATATTTAAATAGGTCAGCATACACAAAAACAATACTATCGCACCAATCGTAGAAATAGGAATAAAATCCTTGCGTTTTATGGCCTCGCAAAAAGCCATATTCGCAGATATAAGCAAGCCGGATAATCCTGCTGACCCTAAAATACCTGTCAGGCGAACTGTTGGAAGACATGTCCATTGAGAAAGAGAAAAAGGCAACCACGGAAACCCCGACAATAAATTCTGCATTAGAATTTCAAGAAAATACCACAAACATCCTGCAAGAACAATCCTTGTTTTCCCAGAAAACGAAAAAACAAGCCAGAAGAATATTGCCCAATAACAGGACAGATACAGTACGAGAAATAAGTAAAAAAAACCAGCAACTGAAAAAAGCCAGTTTAACAGAAATCCATTAAAAACAAAACCAGCAAGAAAACCCCCGGCAAAATTTCTAAAAGAATTATTTTCAACAAGAATATATAAAAGAGGCACCAGCCCAATCCAGCCCAAAATCCACAGCCGAAATGGCGGAAAACTAAAACAGGGGAAAAGACCACAAATTAAAACACCCAATCCAATTAAAAGTCTTTTTTTCAAGCTAACATTTTCTCCGAACAAACATTTCATAAATGAACAAGGGATATTTCAAATTTTTCAACCAAAACATCTCATCTGTCTGTCCATAGAAATCAAATGCCCAGAAATCTGTGTTAACAAAGCTTTATGATAAAATTTCAAATTCATCTTTTCCTGCTCCGCATTCAGGACATGTCCAAGAATCCGGAAGATCAGTAAAATCAGTGCCGGGAAGGATGTTTTGAGTGCTGTCGCCTTCTTTAGGGTCGTATATATAACCACACACCTTGCATACATATTTCATATTTCCTCCTGTTAATAGCCAATAAGTTTTTCTGTCTTTACTTTTTTTGAAAGATTGCCTTTTGCTATCTGCTGGGTTATTAATTCAACCATTGACGGAGATCCACAAACAAAGACAGTCCGTTTATCAACATCAGACACCAACCCACATATTTTTTCCACATCTATTAAACCGTGATAGAATCCTTCCCTTTTTTCTTCTGTAAAAATAAAAAGACCCAGTTTAAGTCTTTGTGAGTAATAAGTTAGCTCATTATAAAAGGCAATATCATTATAAGATTTATTTCCATATAGTAAAACAAAATCATTTGTGCTGGAAGATAAAAATGCATCCTCAATAAGACTGAATATTGGTGTAATCCCTATGCCACCCGCTACAAAAAGAATTTTATCTTCTGTGTCTATTGTAAACCTTCCGTAAGGTCCTTCAATAGCAACATGCTGGCCGGGTTCAAGTGCTTGTAGCCAGGATGAAAAATCGCTATTTGTTATTTTTTTTGTAAATTCCAAGTAATCCCTAAGGGGGGAACAGGAAGCAGATAAATACCTTGAATCATTATTTGAATAAACCCTGAAATATTGTCCTGCCTTGAAGGAAATAGATTTTTTAATTCTAACGCTTGTTACATTTGGTGTTCTATGGATTTTTTCTATGACATCGCTATAAGATTTCATTAAAATTGAATTTATTCCTTCTGATCAAATATTTTCGCAGCCACCTCGGAATCAATTCCTTTCAGAACCTTACCTTCTTTATATTTCTCTTTCCATACAGGATCCCATATCTGATGTATTTTTTTTGAATATTCATCAAGAAATTGAGCACTCTCGGTAATAATTGATTCCGCACCAGGATATGAAGGTTTTGCGCCTGTTTCAGCAATAATCTCCCTTAAAATAGTTGGATTATCAATAATCATACATGGACACATAAGATTTTTTGAATATGGCTGACGTTTTTGAATTGCCTTAAAAAGGTCGCTTTGAAGAGCGTCTTTAATGGTTTTGTCTTTTATATTATCTTTTGTAAAGTGCGTAAATACGCATGGTTCAATATCTCCGTGGGAATTTATATGAAAATAAACCCTTCCTCCGGCAATACAACCGCCAGCAAGCGGACCATCATTCCAGAAATCAGCAAGTATAATCGGCCGTGTATTTCTGATGTACTCAAGTTTTTCACGGGCCCACGCCCTTTGCTCAGGACTGGCCATAAGAGAAGCATCAGGTTTTCTTCCAATGGGAATATATTGAAAATACCAACCAAACAAAGCACCCTGTTCTATCATAAAATCAATAAATTCATCGCTATAAATTGTTTCTGCGTTATATCGTGTGCATGTAGCAGAAAAACCAAAAAGAACCCCGTTTTCTCTAAGATATTTCCACGCGTTGCAAATCTTTTCATAAACGCCGGGGCCCCGGCGTTTATCAGTTTCTTCTTGAAAACCTTCAACACTGATAGCCGGAGCGACATTTCCTAACCGACCCAGTTTTTCAGCCATTTTTTCATCAATAAGCGTGCCATTTGTATAAACCAGAAAAAACATATCATTATGTTTTTCCCATATATCCAGAAGGTCTTGTCTGTAAAAAGGTTCTCCTCCACTTATTGTCACAAAATAAATTCCCAGGTCCTTTGCCTGTGTAAAAATGCTATCAATCTGTTCTGTTGTTATAACATCTTTTTTTGTATACTGAGCGGCATAACAACCCGTACAGCTAAGATTACATCTCATTGTAGGACTTAACACAAAGAAAAATGGAGGCCTCCAGCCCTCTTTTTCAAAAATTTCCTGCCTTCTTCTTGTTCCCTCAAACATCGCATTTGAAAATAGATTTGTTATCAATTTTTTCTTTGTGGTTTGAGAAAGACTATTATTAAGCCGTTTCACAATTTCAACAGTTGGATGTTTTTGTCGTATCTTGTCTTCAATAACAACAACCCTTTCTTTAAAAGCCGGATTCACAGATAATTTTTCAGCAATTGATAAAATTCGAATAATATTATTGTCTGAAAGATGCGGTAAGATTTTCAATACAGCAGAAAGGGCTTCTCTGCTACTATACTTTTTAATGTTATGTCCCATTCTGGACATACTACACCTCCACTCTTATTATTTTATTGTTTCCGGATAACGAAACCAGTTTCATTTTTGTTTTTTTTCTTTCCTGTTTTGTTGCCAAACAAACCGCAAGGATAATCACCTGGTCTTTTTCTTCAAAAAATCTTGCGGCCGGCCCATTAAGACATATCTCGCCTTTTTTATTGGGTTCTTCTATCACATATGTTGTAATTCTGGCGCCTGTATTCAGATTTAACACATCAACCATATCACCTGGTATGATATCAGCAGATTTAAGTATCTCCGAAGATAACCTTATACTGCCATCATAGTAAAGCTGTTTTCCTGTTACCCTACCGCCCTTAATTTTAACCCTACAAATTGGATAAAGCATGTTTATATCCATACAATATTGTCAATTAATCTTACGTCTCCAATCCTTATAGCGCCAAGAATGCCTGTATTTTTGCCAATCTTTTCAACTGCTTCAAGGTTTTCAAGTTCTACAGCTTCTAAATACTGTAATTCCACATTTTCTTTTTCAATAATGCCCCTGCCAAGAGAAATAAGAGTTTTTGCATCTCTTATTTTGTTATATTCTACCATTTCTTTCATTTTTTGTAAAGCCTGCGATAATACCAAAGCCTGTTTTCTTTGAGATTCAGAAAGGTATATATTTCGTGAACTTGCTGCAAGTCCATCCACATCTCTAACAGTTGGTACCCCGATAATTGAAATGCCAAAATCAAGGTCCTTAACCATTTTTCTTATGATTATAAGTTGCTGGGCATCCTTCCAACCAAAATACGCATTATGTGGTTGAACAATATTAAAAAGTTTTGCAACAACCGTGCATACGCCGGCAAAATGCCCGGGTCGTATAGAACCCTCTAATTTTTCGGCAAGATTTGGCAGGAAAATTGTTGCAAGATGATTTTTGGAATACATTTCCTCCACAGATGGCATAAAAACAGCGTTAATACCGGTCTTATTAAGTATTGAAATGTCTTTTTCAATATTTCTGGGGTATCTTTGAAAATCTTCTGATGGACCAAACTGAAGAGGATTTACAAAAATGGATACAATGGTTAAACAACCATCCAACATGGATTTTTCCATAAGGAACAAATGCCCATGATGAAAACTTCCCATGGTTGGAACCAGCCCAATTTTCTTTTTACTGTTTCTTGTCTTCTCCACATATTCGCGGACCTGTTTTTTTGTTGTTAGTATCTCCATACTCCCTCCATAAATCATCTATTGTTTTCCCTGTTTCTGGATGCACAAATTCCCTTTTTATTTCACGCAACCCTCTAAGAACAAATTTCCTTTTTAAAATTTGAGGATGAGGAATTGTTAGCAATTTCTTTTTGATGACTTTTCCGTTATAAAACAGTATATCAAGATCAATGGTCCTTTCTGTATTTTTTTTATGATTTAGCGGCCTGCCAAGTTTTTCTTCTATCGACTGAAGAAATTTAAGCAATTGAAGTGGTGTTAATGCTGTTTTTCCATATAGCACCCCATTAAGAAACCAGCCACCCTGGACATTTTCCTGCGGCATGGTTTTGCATAATCGCGAAATTTGCACAATGTGGATATGTTCAGACATTTTTTTGATGGCCTCTTCTATATTTTTTCGCCGATTGCCAAGATTACTTCCAATGGATATAAAAATCTCAATCATTGGAAAATAAAAATCGCGCGGGAAGCTTTCCGGGTGTTAATAATTTTGACAAAAACACCCTACGCGGATGTGGATAAAAAAAATAAATGGCCTGATTGTTATTATAAAAACCGCCATTGAATTCAATCATAAGTTTGTCTGAATTATTCACCAGTTGTGGAATTATTTCTCTGTCAATGACCTCCCATTTTTTAATCAACCTGACCATATCCTCTGATGGAATTTCAATATCCGCCCATAAAAAAACATTGTCTAACTCGGTTTCCGGAATATTTTCAACACATTCAAATCCAACATATCTTGCAAAATCAGAAAAAATAGAATTACCAGACCAAAAAAGGATATTCTTATTAATTTTTTCGCCCAGATTTTGAATTGTATTATTATGCCTGTTTTGACTATGAAACCATAAAAAATTTGCTGGATTTTCCCCCAGGTCTATCCGCACCCTATTGATGGAATGATTTTTAAGAATTCTCCAGGAGTTTGATATAATTCTGACAAGTGTTCTAAATGTTTTATTTACAGGCAGATAATCTGTATAGTCGGAACCTATCAGTTGAAAAGGGAACCTCCACTCAAAAAAGGGATATCTGCCTGGAAAGGATACAAGAATTTGCCCGGGGCCAACAACATTAAATCTAAAATAATCAAAGGTACCCTGTATCTCCTCAGCAAGAATCCTGGTTTCTGTTTCTGAGATATTCACATTTCCAACAACACATGTTTTATCCACTGTCATAAAATCAGCCAGAAAATAAGAACGGTTTTCATCTATTTTAATACCGTTTGTATATGCCTTTATTACACATAATCCCGGAAAATTTTTTATTGGATATTGGAATAATTTGAAGTAATGCATTTCACCAATATTATGTGTCCTGCCTTTTGTCCAAAATCCATTTTTTTTTATGGAATTAAAATTGGTTGTTATACATTTTTCAATAGGCTGACCAAAAATTTTATGGTTTTTAAAAAGCCAATAGCCATTGTTAATGGATAAAAAAGAGCAGGTCATTTTAGGTGTGAAAATAAATTTTTAATATTTCTCAGATACCATTTAATATCAAAACATGCTTTAATCTCGTTTTCAGACAAATATCTTTTTACCTCGTTATCGACAAGTAAAAGTTCCATAAAATGCCTTTTTTCTTTTTTGCTCTTAATGGCATTTTTTTGAACAAGCTCATATGCATCCTTCCTTGGAAGGCCTTTGTCACATAGCATTAAAAGAACCTTCTGGGAAAATATTAATCCGAGCGTAAAATCCATATTGTCTTTCAGTTTTTCAGGAAAAACCTCCATATCTACGATGATATTATTTGCCAGGTCTATTATATAATCAAGAAGTATTGTGCTTTCAGGCAATATAATTCTCTCTGCTGAAGAATGGCTGATATCTCTTTCATGCCATAATGCCACAT
>CAZSTE010000042.1:5921-7942 GCA_964609735.1 uncultured bacterium | reverse complement strand
CTTAGGAACGCCGACAAGATTTGGAAATATGTGCAGCCAGATGAGAAATTTTCTTGATCAAACAGGAAAGATATGGCAGGAGGGATTATTAATTGGAAAACCCGCGGGTGTTTTTACTTCTACAACCTCTCTTCATGGTGGGCAAGAGACAACATTAATATCAATAATGCTTACCTTATTACACCATGGAATGTTAATTGTCGGCATTCCATACAGTAATGTGGAACTCTCTTCAACAAGCACAGGAGGAACGCCTTATGGCGCAAGCCATATAGCGGGGAATTTATTTCCCTATCAGGATCTTTCGGTTGAAGAACAAATTTTGTGTCAAACCCTTGGTACAAGGGTTGCAGAAATTGCTGTTAAACTTAAGCAAAATCGTTGTATTAAAAAGGAGGAGAAATGAATAATGCAATGTAGTCAAACAGCCCAGGGAACTTGTTGCACAACACCCGGGGTATGTGGTAAGAAGCCCACTGTAGCAAAATTGCCAATTACAAGGGAGGATGTTATGAAAAAAATGACAGAATCAAATCTAAATGCGGCATTTTCAGGTGAAAGTGCAGCGCATATGAGGTATCTTGTTTTTGCCCAACAGGCAGAGGATGAGGGTAAGCCAAATATTGCGCGTTTATTCCGGGCTATTGCCTTTGCAGAACAGGTGCATGCAACAAATCATCTTAAAACGCTTGGACAGGTGGGTAATACCGCTGAAAATCTTGATGCCGCAATAGCCGGCGAGACCTATGAGGTGGAAGAAATGTATCCTGCATTTGATGCTGTGGCAAAAATTCAGGCAGAAAAAATGGCAGAAAGGGTTATTAATTACGCCATAAGCGCAGAAAAGGTTCATGCAGGATTTTATACAAAAGCAAAACAGGCTGTTGAATCAGGTAAAGACCTTGATGTTGGGAAAATTGCGATATGCCAGATTTGCGGATGGACCGTTGAGGGTGATGCGCCTGATAATTGCCCTGTATGCAATGCAAAAAAGGAGAAATTCACCCTTTTTTAAATACAATAATTAAAAAAATAATCTATAAATTTTATGTGTAGAGATTTTAGATTATTCCTCATCCAGGCCGATGGCTCTTCGTAAGATAAGGATAACATCACTTATATCCACCATGCTATCATTGTTCATATCTGCAAGAGAAACATCAACCTGGTCCAGGTTTATGGCCATCCTTAAACAAAGAATCACATCACTTATATCTATTTCAGTATCGTGATTAAGATCTCCTCTACGTCCCAATTTTGTTGTGAAATATGTTGGTGTACTCCATGGACTCCATGCGCCATAACCATCCTGATATCTTACTCGCCAGTAGTATGTTGTGTTGTAGGATAGGCGGGATATTTGTGTGGATGTGAGATTTTGTGTATCCCGCTTACTGTCATAAACCGGTTGAGTCATTTCTTGGTTCGTTGAAACCTGCCAGTGTGAAGCGCAGTGTGTTTGTTCTGTTCCTGGGGTAAAAACACTGCCTGTAAGCGTTACTGGCAGAGAAACATCTGTTGCGCCATTTACAGGATATGTGTTTGATGGTTGTGATGGAGGTAAAATCCCGTCGGCCGCTGTCGTAAAACATGTTGGATCTGACCACTCGCTACAGAGGTTTTCACCGTTTTCATATCTTACCTGCCACCAATATTTTGTCAGTCCTTCAAGAGAACTTGGCGATAGAATCCAGGTAAGCCAATAGGTCTGTTCTTCCTGATAGCAGGTAAATGTTTCCTTGCTTTCTCCATCCTTCCACAATATCCAATCAGATGCTTTGTGTTGAGAGTTTCCATTTCCAGGTTCAAACTGACTTGCTTGTAATGTGTAGGAAAAAGAATTAATACCTGTGGCATTATTTGCAGGAGATATATTCTGTGGTTTTAACGGAGGATTTGCCTTAACCATTGTCATAAGATTGCGTTAATCTATCCTCTATCTTATCTATAACTTCTTTCTCGATTTGCCTTAACCATTGTCATAAGATTGCCTAAAAGGGGTTCTTCTCCATCGCAACTTA
>CAZSTE010000042.1:0-5911 GCA_964609735.1 uncultured bacterium | reverse complement strand
CAGGCAATCCTGAATTTTTTGCGTGCGCGGAAATGTCGGCATTTTTAAGAATATCCACGCCAAATGTTTGTCCAAGAGTTGCCTGGCCATTAAAATTAAAAACAATCATATATCGCTGGTTTAAACCCATGCCAACCTCTGTATTGATGTTTGAGAATATTATTTTGTTTCCAGAAATTGCGCCTGTGCTAATATCTTTTTCAAAGCTTCCATTATTGTCGGAATCAAGATAAAGTTTTGCGCTTGAAAGAGATGTGGAAATATTTCCTGTTCCTTTAGATGTTGCAACAACTCTGTCAAGAATAATATGTTCATCCACCTCATCCATCATGTTAAGACAAAAAGCAAGCATCGGAACCCTTTGGGCAGAAACCGGAACATTAGCAGCAGATATTTCTGGGCCTCTGACTTTCATAAATCCCGGAATCGGCGGATAGGAAATAATTGTTGGCGCAAATGTAAACCCGTTTTCAAAAACAACAGCAAGACACCTTCCAAATTCAAAGCCATCTTTTGCGCACACAATATGGTAATAACCGGGGTTAAGATTCAAAATGACAAATTCACTGGCGCTTGTTGTCGCTGTTGGTTCGGTTGAAGGGGTTTCTTCTTCATCCGAATAGAATATGTCAGGATGAAGCAGGGTTCCATCTTTATCGTATACCTTAACTGTAACATCAGCCATAACAAAACCATTCGGTGTTTCAACCTCTCCAAGAATGTCTCCTCTTCCGCTGATATGGGTTTTACCTAATAATGATAATAGCTGATTATAGAATGTCTGAGAAACGATAGAAAATTCTTCAGGCCCGTCATCAGAATCATGTTCTTCAATATTGCCGCTTTGATATGTATCAATATATCCAGTTTTTGATAGTTTCATAATGCCGTATGATATCGGGGGCACATCCAGATTAAACAACCCGGTCGTTCCTGATGTTGTTGATATTCCTGTGCCAAGGATAGAAATATTAACCCCAGACACACCGGTATCATCATTGTCACAAACTATTCCCGATATGGGGATTTTGCTTTGCACGGTTTCAATGCTGGCAACAGTTATAGAATCAGGATATCCTATAACCGAGCAGCCAGAAAGAATAACACCACTTTTTTCACCTGTGATAACGATGGGTCTTGAGGCGTCAACATTATAAATAACAAACATTCCGTTTGAAGATGTGCTTGTTAGAGAGGAGCTGGGATAGTTATTTTCACCAATATATCTAATGGTTCCGGCAGATTGATTGGTATCCATATATTTCGCGGTAATACGCACACCACTATGGTCAGAACCTTCTAAATTTACCATACCGGTAATATCGCCTTTCCCCGGGGTGTGGGGAACGCCTCCTACGGAAGGCATCATATTATATACAGAGGTTGAAAACATAGGAAAGGAAATATCGGAAATATCAGTGTCTTCTATATTGCCGAGAAGCGTATATGTGGTTACATACTTGCTTTTGCTTACCTTTATCTGAAATCCTGAGGAAAACCTTGGAACATCCTGAAGAATAAAACTGCCATCTGCTAAGGATTGTGTTGAAATATTTGTTCCTACAAGCGATACAGTAGCGTCGCTAATACCTTCGGTTGTTTGGAGATCAGAAATTTTTCCAGCAATATTGATGCCTGCGAAACCCGCATAAGAAAACATTAAAATCGCAGAAAAAATCAGCCAGAACTTTTTTATAATGGTTTCTCGCATTTTAACCCCCCCTCGGTAGGTTTTTATTGGTATTAATTAGCATATTTTTATTGTATCACAGATTTTTTGAAACAATGTAAAATTTTCTTAAAGCGTAGCCTGCTTTCTTTTGAAAAATTTCACTGTTTCAAACCACAGAATACTTACCACCCCAGCCATAAAACAAATTAAAATATCGTGAAAATCCACAGGGCCAAATCTAAAAAGGGTTCTTAAAGCAGGAATAAGATTAATAAGAACGAGAAACCCCGGGGCGCTTGTTACAACAAAAACAAGGGACCTGTTTGTGGAACTATTTTTTGAAAAAGCAAACCGGGTTCTTGAACGGTTTGTAAATATCAGACAAATGTTTGCAATGACCAGTGTTATGTAAGTAAGGGCCCGGGACCTGGTTTCCTCGTGACCGCTAGAAAGGGCAAACAGAAAAACAGCAAACACAACAGCAAAAACAATCACCCCCTGCAAAATGGAAAGAAAAAACAGATTTTTGCCAAGCACCCTCTCGTTCATTTTTCTTGGAGGACGGCGCATTAAATCTGGTTCTGGCGGTTCTGCTTCAAAAACAGTTGAACATGCCGGGTCAATAATCATTTCAAGAAAAACGATATGAACCGGAGCAAGCACAAGCGGAAGGCCCATTATTACAGGGAAAAGAGACATTCCGATAATAGGAATATGAACAGAAATTATATAAGCCATCGCCTTTTTCAGATTGTCAAAAATTCTTCTTCCTGTTTTAATCGCTTCCACAATTGAAGAGAAATCATCATCCAGAAGCACAATGTCGGATGCTTCCCTTGCAACATCCGTTCCCTTTTCTCCCATGGCAATTCCTACATGCGCGGCCTTTAATGCAGGCGCGTCATTAACACCATCGCCTGTCATGGCGACAATTTCCCCGATTCTTTTATAGGCGTTCACAATCCTTAATTTCTGTTCAGGAACGACCCGCGCAAAAATATTTATATTTTTAATCTGGTGAGACAAATATTCCTCGTCCATCTGTTCCAATTCCTGGCCCGTCATAATTTTGCCAGGGCTGTCAAGACCGATTTTTTTTGCAATATTCAATGCTGTGGCAGGATAATCGCCTGTAATCATAACAACCCTGATGCCGGCTTTTTTGCATAATTCAATAGCGGATTTGGCAGATAATCGGGGCGGATCCATAAAACCAATCAATCCCAGAAAAATAAAATTGAAATCATGTTGTTTGCCGGGTAGGGTGGAATCTTCTCTGAATGTTACGCTTGCCACCCCGAGTAATCTCAATCCTTCCTCTGCCATATTGTTAACTGTTTGTTCAAGCGCCGTCTGCGCCACCTTGTCAAAATGACACAAATCAGCGATGGCTTCCGGTGCGCCCTTTACTGCAATAATATAATCCTTTCCATCAGGTGATTTCCAGACATTTGCCACAGAAGGAAGGTTTTCTGAAAACGGATATTCATAAACAAGCGTCCAGTTATTATGTATATGTTCTGTTTCTGCAAGATGCTGTTTTGCAAAAGACAGTAATGCTTTTTCCATCGGATCAAATGGTTTTTCAAGACCGGCAAGAACACCGAATTCAATAAGCCGGTGAAATGTTTCAGGGAACGTGCCAATATTAGGGTTATCTATAATCAACATTTTTCCATCAGCATAAAGCCCCCTGATTTCCATCTGATTTGTTGTAAGGGTGCCTGTTTTGTCAACACACAACACGCTTGTTGCGCCAAGCGTTTCAATAACCGGTAGCCTTCTTGTTAATACATTATGTCGGGATATTCTCCATGCGCCGAGCGCGAAAAAAATTGTGAGCACAACAGGGAATTCTTCAGGAAGAATAGCCATTGCCAGTGTAAGACCGGCAAGTATTCCATTAAGCCAGCCAAGACTCAAAATGTGGTAAGAGAAAACAACGATTACGCAAAGAAAGAATCCAGCAATTGAAAAATTTTTTACAAGAGATGTTACCTCTTTTTGAACCAGGGTTTCTTCTAATTCAATCGTGTGAAGCGATTTTCCAATTCGGCCAACCTCTGTTTTTGCTCCTGTGGTAACAACCCGCATAATGCCGTATCCGCTGACAACAAGAGAACCCGCATATACAAGATATAGTTTTTTATCCATAGAAGGATTTTGCTGCTTATCCTGAAATCTTTTTCTCACAGGTTCGGATTCTCCTGTAATAAACGATTCATCCACATATAGATTGCTTGAAGAAATAATTTCGCCATCTGCAGGGATTCTGTCGCCCTCGCTTAGAATGACAATATCTCCTGGAACCACATATCGTCCAGGAATTCTTTTTTCCAGGCCCTCTCTTATCACAAGGGCTCTCGGGCTGGATAGATTTCTTAATGCCTCAAGGGCTTTTTCTGTTTTTCTCTGCTGGAAAAAGGTGATGCCCATAACCATGAACACAAAAGCAAGAAGCATTTGGGCTTCAAGTTTGTTGCCCAGTATAAGATAAATGACACCGCATGCCACAAGAAGTAAAAACATTGGCTCTTTGAACATATCAATGACAAGCCAAAGTGGATTTTTACGGTCCTGGGAGGGTATTTCATTGGGTCCGTAAAGAGAAAGCAAATGCTCTGCCTGTTGTTGGGTAAGGCCATAAAGTTTATTTATATTTTCCATATTATTTATGATAACATTATCGCCGCAATTTTTATAATGAAGGAGAATTTAAAAAATCCGGTAAAGAACAGGTTTAATCAACCTTTATTTTTACGATGAGGTTGTCATATATTCTAATTTTCTTTTGTGCTTTATAAATGCCTTTTCCCAGTGTTTTAAACGGAAAATAAATATCATTCCAATACCCTGGGCAATATCAGAGGCATTAATGCCCAGCCATATTCCTTTATACCCCATTCCAAGGGTACGGGCGCAGAAATACGCAAATGGTATCCTAAAAACAAGTTGGCCAATAGCATTAACAATAGTAGGCGTTCTGGTATCGCCTGCTCCATTCATTGCCTGTGAAAAGATAAGTGAAAAAGCGAGAAAAGGAAGGGTAACAGCCAGATATCGTAAGAAGGAACTTCCAATTGCGATTACCTCTGCATGTGTGTTAAAAAATCCCACCAGCTTTGGCGCAAAGAATATAAAAATGATAACCGCTGGAGCAAGAAGAATTTCATAATACCTCAATGCCTGCCATACTGCCTTTTCTGCGCGGCGGCTTTTTTTTGCTCCGAGATTTTGTCCAACAAGAACAGCGGCAGCGCCCGCAAAGCCAAAACCCGGCACCATAATAAACATTCTCAGACGCGAACCTATGCCGTATGCTGCAAGCGTAACCGCGCCAAAGGATGTAACAAGACGCATTAAAAAAAGAAAGGATATCTCCCGGATAAATGCCTGAAGAGAAGCAAAAAACCCGATACTAACAATTCTTTTCATCAACGATGGAATCGGCTTGAGGGATTTTATCTTAAGGTGTATGGTGGAATGGCCAAAAATAAGGTGGATAAAAAGAAATAAAACGCCAACCCCTCTGGTTATTACTGTTGCTATGGCAGAACCTGCGACCCCCAGTGAGGGGAATGGGCCATATCCCATAATAAGCAATGGGTCTAAAATGATATTAAGGATATTGGCAATTATAAGGGCGTATAAAGGGGTTTTTGCATCGCCGGAACCTTGCAAGGCATTGCTTATTCCCACAAAAAGGAATATGACAATGGAATAATTAAAATTTATTCTAAGATAATCAGCCGCATAAACCAGCACATTTCCTGTGGCGCCAAAAAGTTTTAACAACGGTTCCACGAAAGAAAAAGAAAAAATCAGTATTATAACTGCGCCAATCATACTCCAGATAAATGCCTGACCTAGAACATTGTCTGACATTTCATAATTTTTTTCTCCGGTAAAATGGGCAACAAGAACCATGGTTCCCACAGCAATTCCCTGTACCAGCATCATCAGTATTGCAATCGTGGTGCCGGCGATGGCAAGCGCGGCAACCTCAATATGTCCGAGTTTCCCAACAAAAAATAAATCCACCATGGAAAAGAGATCTTGCAAAGCCCCTCCTATCATCATAGGGGTGGCAAGTTTCCATATGGAACGTGAGAGTTTACCCTCTGTCAGGCCATCTTCAATTTTTCTTTTTCGTTTTTTTTGCATATTTCCTAACTCAATGAAACCCTATATATTTGATTCTTAATCGGGTTTTCGATGACACAAGGATAAAAAATTGTT
>CAZSTE010000041.1:0-8050 GCA_964609735.1 uncultured bacterium | reverse complement strand
AGATAAAATTCTTGATGCAATTTTGGAACAGCCGGAATTTCAAAAAGAAATGGGGACATCCGAGTTTTATCACCTTCTTGGCAGGTATGCGAATGAAATGGAAAGACAAAATAAAAAACACGGTATGTCAGTTCTTGCCGCGGCATATAGGGCAGGGGTTCCTCTTTTTACAAGTTCTCCTGGTGATTCAACAATTGGAATGAATATAGCGGGGCTTGAAATTAAAGGGAACAAATTAAAAATTAATCCAAGTATTGATGTTAATGAAAGCACTGCAATTGTTTTGCATGCAAAACGAAGCGGTGGAAAATCAGCGGTATTCCTTGTTGGCGGAGGGAGCCCTAAAAATTTTATGCTTCAAACAGAACCGCAGATTCAGGAAGTTTTACGGATAAAAGAAGTTGGACATGATTATTTCTTTCAAATAACCGATGCCCGGCCTGATACAGGCGGGCTTTCAGGAGCAACCCCTCACGAGGCAGTTTCATGGGGAAAGGTTGATCCCAAAAAACTGCCGGATGCAATTGTGTGTTATCTTGATTCCACTGTTGCTCTTCCAATTGTTGCGCATTACGCGCTTTCAAAACATGAACCAAGACAGCCCAAAAGGTTGTATTACCAAAGAGAAAAATTTATGGAAAATCTTGTTCGTGAATATTTTGCGCATTGTCCAAAAAAATCTTAGCAACGACAGAATAAGATAATACTATTGCGAAACCTTGTGAATTTCAGGCAGTATATCATGCAGAAGCAATAGGCCTTCATAAACTGGAATTCCTTCAACCATTTCAACAACAACAAGCGCATAAATATGCGGTTTTGAAAAAAATTCCATAGCTTCCTTAATGGTGGCATCTTTTTCAATATAAGGATATTTATCGTCAAGTATATCTGCTGCGATGATAAGTCGTGCCATTTCTCTATCAAAAATGGCATCTTTCAAATCCTCAAGATGTACGACGCCTTTATACATGCCGTTTCTGTCTGTTACCGGATAAATAGAAAGCTCGGTGTCTTTAATCTTTTGTCCCATATCGTAGATTGATGTTAAAAGATTAAATGGTTTAATATCAAAATGTGCAAAGTCCTCAACAATAAAGGTTTTTTCTTGTTTTGTCGCCAGTCCGGGGAATAACAATATTCTTGATAGAACCGGCCCAATTATTGTTGTAATAATTGAAACAATAACAATGGAATTAAAAAGCGCTTCAGGTATAATGCCAAGTTCAAATGAAGCCACAGCGATAGCAAGTGCGCCGGTGAGTTGAGGTATTGTGGAAAAACCAAACCCCGCCGCCTCTCTTGCTGAAAAATCTGACATTCGGGCAGCAATATAGAGCGATATGCTCCTGACAAGTATTAAATATAGCAGTATGCTGGTGGCTAATAATGAATTTCCCGCAAACCGAAAAATAGTAAGATTTACCTGGGTTCCGATTATTATAAAAACAATGGGAACAAATATGCTTGATGTCAGAAAATCAATATTGTGTTGGACCCTTCGGTTAATATGAATATTTGCAAGCGAGATACCAGCAGAAAATGCGCATACAATCGCAGGTATATGCAAAAACGTTCCTATGAAAACAACCATAACCACAGCCATCAAAATGGTGGTTGTTTCTTCTTCTGAGGATTTAATGCGGGTAATCCTGTTTAATATTTTTCCCTGCAATGCCGGAAGGATTTTAAACACAATTACAAAAAAAACAAGAAAAAATAGAATAAACTTTAACAATCCATACAGGTTTTGTGCAGTAAAATATGCAACAATTCCTGTAAATAAAAAAAGACTTGTGATATCGGCAATAATTGAACTTAATACCAGATACTGCGAAAACATCTTTTTTTTATAGTCGATTTTTTTCAAAAATTCCCGAAATAATTGAACAATTACTTCACTGGCAGGAGAAGAAATAAGTGTTACCATATAAAGAGCAATATATATTTCATTTCCGATGTAAAAACATTTAGCAATAAACAATCCAAAAACAAATCCGCATATTCCTGGAATAAGCATATTAAAAGAACATAAAAGACCGAGAGAACTTTTTTCTTTTGGAATATGATGAATCTTTAATTCAAGGCCAGCTGAAAACATAAGGAGAATAATGCCCAGTTCATAAAAATATTGAAGGGAAGCCGTGTCTTTAATCAGATTTAAACCCGAAGGCCCTGAAATGATTCCGGCAATAATATATATGATTAATGTAGGTATTCTGAAAATTCGCGCAATTGTCCGCGCAAAACAAATGGTTACAAAGGCGATAAGAAAAAAACCAATAATTTCAGTCATTATTAAATTATAACCCATGTTATGTAAGTGGAATAATTTTGTTGACTAAACCTTTATCAGGTGGTTCCGTCAAAAAGACAATAGAATTTTCAAGAGATAATACTATATCATTTTTCAGCATTAGAACAATATAAAAAGGAGGTGAAAAATATGAAAAAAATTCTTGTGATGGCAGCTATTATTCTTACAGGAACGTATGTGTTGTTTGCTGGTGAAAATATTCATGCAAAAAGCGCAACCGAAAAGGTCAAACAGGGTGAAAATATGAAATTCGCTGGAAATCCACTGGGACATTATTCTCAGCTAAATCTTACAGAAGAACAAAAAACCAAAATTAATCAGATTTTTGAGGAATCTCGTATTCAGATGAAATCAATAGCAGAGGATACATCCCTTGACACAGCGCAAAAAAGAATAAAATCCAGAGAAATTATGCAAACAACCCAGAAGCAAGCTGATGCAGTGCTTACCCCAGAACAGAAGAATCAATTAGATCAGATGAGAGCTCAAAAACACGAAGAAATGAAAAAGCAAAAAAGAGAAAATACGCAACAAAAAAGGGGTAATGCTAAAGAAACAATAAAGTAATCTATAGAAAAACGGGAGGAATTAATCCCTCCCGTTTTTTTGTGTCTTGAAAATTTTATACGATCTGCTGAATAAAATTATTCTGCTTTGCCAGCGCTTCCAAGAACATTTTTACATTTGTTGGCATACATATTTTTTAGCGCTTCTCTTGCCGGGCCAAGATATTTTCTCGGGTCAAATTCAGAGGGATGTTCGGCAAGATATTTTCTTATTACTGCGGTAAGAACAAGGCGGCCGTCTGAATCAATATTTATTTTGCATACCGCAGATTTTGCGGCGCGACGCAGTTGTTCTTCAGGAACCCCAACAGCATTTTCAATTTTTCCCCCATATTTATTTATCATCTCAACATATTCCGGAAGCACTGAGGAAGCGCCATGAAGCACAATGGGAAACCCTGGAAGCCTTTTTTCACATTCCTCAAGAATATCAAATCTTAAAGGTGGAATTTGTTCCCCGGGCTTTACCTTAAATTTATAAGCGCCATGGGATGTTCCTATGGAAATTGCCAGGCTATCCACATTTGTTCGTGAAACAAAATCCTGAACCTCTTCAGGCCGTGTGTAATGGGATTTTTCAGCAGAAACATTATCTTCAATGCCTGCAAGGACTCCAAGTTCTCCTTCAACGGTAACGTCATATTTATGGGCATACTCAACGACCTGTTTTGTAACGGCTATATTTTCTTCATACGGAAGACGAGACCCATCAATCATAACAGATGAAAATCCATTTTCAATGCAGGAAACACACAATTGATAAGTATCTCCGTGATCAAGGTGAAGTACGATGGGAATATTTGAGCCCATTTCTCTTGCCATTGCCACAGCGCCCTCTGCCATATATCGGAGCATTGTTTGATTTGCATACTCCCTTGCGCCTTTTGATACCTGAAGAATTACCGGAGATTTAACCTCTACGCAGGCTGTAATAATTGCCTGCAATTGTTCCATATTGTTGAAATTAAACGCAGGTACCGCATATCCTTCTTCCATTGCTTTTTTAAATAATTCCTTTGTGTTAACAAGACCCAAACTTTTATAGCTGACAGCCATTTTCTCCTCCAAAGATTGTTATGATGGAAAAACAAAATATTAATATACATATTACTACAAATTAAAATTTTTTCAAAATTTTATTTTGAAAACCTTCAAGTTGTAATATCTACTTTTACAAGTCCTCTTACGCTATTTCCAAGAAATATTTTATCCGCCTTAAAAATTTCATCTTTTATAAGGGTTTTTTCTTTTGCGATTCCATTTTTTACAAGGTGGGTTCGTAAAACCCCTGGTAATAAACCGCAAGAAACCGGCGGGGTATAAAGAACGCCATTTTTTTCTATAAAAACATTTGTTATACAACCTTCTGTAATTTCATTACTGGTGTTTTTAAAAATAATGTCAAAATATCCCTTTTTTGCGGCTTGATTGTATGTTTTATCATAGAGATGCCTGATTGTGGTTTTGTGATAAAGAAAAATATTTTCTGCTTCTATCTTATGTTTTGATAGTGCTATTTTGGGAATAATTGAGGCTGTTTCTGGAGATATTTTTTGAGATGAGATGAGGATTTGTCCATCCGGAGAAAGCAATAATCTAACCTTGTATACAGAATCGGACTCAAAAGAGGCTGCTGTGTTATCAAGATTCTGCAAGATATTTTTTTTGTTAAATATAAATCTAAAAAATTGCGCGCTTTTGGCAAGTCTTTTCATATGAAGATCCAGCAAAAAGAAACCATTTTGAGATGTCCAACGTATTGTTTCAATAAGATGCATATTTGGCGAGGAAGAGGCAAGAAATGCCGATTTTAATAGGCATTCCTTATATTCCTTTTCTGTTTTTGAATCATATACAATTCCGCCTCCTGTTCCCATTTCGCCATAATTGTTTTCTGCCAGGATTGTTCTTATTGCCACGTTAAATATAGAATTACCATCAGGATATAACATGCCAATCGCGCCTGTATAAACCTTTCTGGGGCTTTTTTCGATCCCTGAAATAATTTGCATCGTTCTTATTTTTGGCGCTCCTGTAACCGATGCCGATGGAAAAAGCGAGCTGAAAATATCATATAAACCAACATTTTTTTTTAATCTTCCAGAAACAGTGGAGGTCATCTGGAAAAGGGTTCTATATTTTTCTATATGGAAAAGTGGTTCACTTTTTATAGAACCCGATTCACAGATGCGTCCTAAATCGTTTCGCATCATATCAACGATCATAATGTTTTCTGCCCTGTCTTTTAGGCTTTTTTTAAGTGTTTCTATATTATTTCTATCGTCTTTTTCATTAAATCCGCGGGCGATTGTTCCTTTCATCGGTCGGGTTGTTATTAGGTTTCTATCCCTTTTAAAGAATAGTTCTGGAGAAAAAGAAAGAATAAATCTATCGCCTATTTTAATAAAAGCAGAGTAGGGAACCTTCTGCATTTTTCGTATGTTCAGATACATTCCATAAGCAGAACCATAAAATTCAAACAGGGACCTTATTGTATAATTAACCTGATATGTTTCTCCTTCTTTAATAAGATGTTTAATCTGTTTAATCTTTTCCTTATATTCATTGTAAGGGGTATTAAACCACAATCTTTTCATCGTCCATTTGCTTTTGACAGATTTTCTTAACAATTTATCCGGAATATTTTTTGAGAATTTGCCTGAAATATGGTCAAAAAATATATTGTGTTTAAAGAAAAGAAATGTGCAGGGATATGGCAGATTTTGATAATGTGAATATCTGGATTCAAAAATAAGGCCCGATTCATAAGGAAGTATGCATACTCCGTAATAGCCGTATTTTACAAGTTTTTCAACCTCATTTATTGTTTCTTTAAGTTTTTGACAATTTTTAATCTGAATCTTTTTATCAAGGCCATAACATATTATTGAACGGTGATTCTCACAATCGCATAGGGATGTGTCAAACAAGGCGAAGCTATTATATTTTTTTAAAAATTCAAGTATTTTTGAAACAGGTAAATCATGATATGCGGAATTTTTTTGATGAATGTTCATCTGAAAAAATTTAGCCCTGTATTACCCTGAAAAAATGAGAAAAGAACAGTTCCGTATCCACCTTAAATGCCACGCTGGTATTGTGTTTTTCATCCTCAATAAAACCTGTCCGGCCAATCTGGTCCACAAATATTTTTCCCTTTTTAAATGCGCATATATCGGGATTAAATAAAACACTTGCTGTTAGCGGGTCGTGAAAGGTGATTGTTTTTTTATCCCTGAACCATATTTCAGCAAAATTCAAAACCTCTTTTAAAAGGGCGTTTTTCCCAAATTTCTTTACAATCCTGTCTTTTTCCATTGTAACCTGTGTGGTGACATCAAGTCCGCAAACATAAATATTTTTTACAGATGAGGAAAAAACAACATTTGCGGCGTATGGATCGCAGGAAATATTCCATTCGATCCTTTTTGTGGTATCAAAAAACGCGCCGCCCATTATGTACATTGATTTAAGAAGCAATGGAATTTCTTTGTCTATCTTAAAAAGGATTCCAGGATTGGTTAAAGGTCCGGTGGTAATCAGATTGATTTCTCCGGTATTTTCCTTAATTTTATTTCTTAAAAAATTGAACCAGTCGGTTTCAAAAGATTTGCTATAACCAATTTTTTCAAGGTATTCAAACTGTTCCGGCAGGCGCGAATCTTGTTGGCCAATAAGGGATTCTCCCATCCCCGGCAATACAGGAATATCCCTATTTATTTTTTCGCTTATATATCTTGCTACCATTGCTCTTTTTTCAGGTTGGGCGCTTACGGTTGTAATGCCAATAAGTTCGCACTCGGGATTTAACAAAAGATAAGCAAGACAAATCGCGTCATCTATATTAGAACCGATATCCGTATCAAGTATGACCTTTTTCATATATTTTTTTAAGCGCTGATAAAAACACACTATAACAATATTGGTCAAAAAGAACAAATCGTATTTTTTTTATTGACTTTAATTCAGGGATTATCTTTATTGCCGCATTTATTGACACATCGGCTGCTTCTTCTATCGGGTAACCAAAAATTCCTGTTGAGATAGCGGGAAATGCGATTGAAACAAGCTTTTTATCATCAGCAAGTGTTAATGAATTTATAATACACATGGCAAGTTTTTCAGCAGGCTTTTCTTCTTCCGAATATACAGGTCCAACAGTATGAATCACATAGGGGTTTGGCAAATTATAACCCGATGTTATCACAGCTTCTGTTGTATCTATGGGCGCATATTTTTTACATTCGCGATAAAGAAGAGGCCCTGCTTTTCTATGGATTGCTCCCGCAACCCCGCCGCCCGGGGCAAGATGTCTGTTTGCGGCATTAACAATAACATCCATATCTGGCTGACAGCAAATATCTCCTTTTACACATTCTATTTCAATATCTTTCAACGATACACTGAATATTTTTTCCATGTAAATAAGGGGTTTGATTTATAAAATGGTTTTTATTTATTAAACTCAAGAACGCGGTTTCTATAATGCATATAATTTTCAAAGGATACCTCTTCTGGAACTCCGTGATCACATGTTGGAATATAACCGCCCCGCTTATACATTGCAGGAAGTATTCTATCAAGATGCTTATCGATTTCTTTAATCGTTTTCGCAAGAATCCGTTTGTCTATGCCTCCAAAAAGCGCCATATCAGGAAAGGTTTGGCCTTCTCTTATAACATCGCATCCGGAAGCAACCTCAAATGGAGACATAACATCCATTCCAAGTTCCCTATAAAGAGGAATTATTGGAACAACAAAGCCATCGCTATCAATATGAAAATAAAGATGTCTTCCAGAAGAGGCCTGTCTGGTTTTTATGTTGATAATCAATTGTTGATAGTAAGGGAGTAAAAATTCTTTTATCATTGTTGGACTGATTAATGGGCCATGGTTATAACAGATATCCTCTCCAAGATATAGTTCATCAACTACAATATGTTTCTGGTGTTCTGCAATAACATTGTCAGCAAGTTCAAGCCATGTTTTCATGCAATCATGAATTATTTCAGGGTGGTCATAACAAAACAAAGGAAGGTTCATAGGGCCAATCAAACATCTTAAATACATATATCCGCCAATAACCATTTCTGTTATAACCATTCCTTTGTTTTGTGCTTCCATAAGGTCAGGAAGTATTTTCTGGAATTTATTTCTCCGTTGTTCA
>CAZSTE010000040.1:0-8327 GCA_964609735.1 uncultured bacterium | reverse complement strand
TGCCAAATATTACAAGAGTCTCTCCTTTTTTTAAATTGAAGGAGATATTGTTGAAACAAGCGGATTGACAAAATTATTTCCCCCATCAATAAGGATAGGAACCATATTAAAAATCAGTTCTTCCAAAACTGAGCCATTTACTGAGGGACTTATAAAACCATTTTTTACAAATGAAAACATTAAAACAGCAATCATCATTAAGTAAAAAAGATATCCTATATTTTTTAATTGTCCCTTCTATTTTACAATTTTTATTTCCCCACGTCTGGATAGATTTTTTCCTTTTAGCCATTTTCTATATGGCTTTTACCGATAGGATATTTCCATATTTTTTTATGATTTTTTTGTGGGGTATAATATATTCTGTTATAACATCTGAGAATATTGGCAGTGAAATTATTGCTCTGACGGTGGTATGGTATTTTTATGCTTCCTTTGAGGAACCCGACAATTTTTCGCTAACAATTGGATCTATCGCGACAGCCTGTTTGTTATATCTTATTGTAAAACTTTGCCTCAGCCCATTGGGCTGTGTGTGGAACATCGCAATGGTAATATTTTTTTCTCTTTATTTTATCGCTATAAATGTCATAATATGGTTGATTTTGATGGCAGGAAGAAGGATGTTTATAATGAAAAAATATCCGCCGTATAATAATTTTTATATTTCATTGTCCTCAAAAAAATAAAATGGAAAAACGACTAAAAACCTTTTTTAATGTGGGGAGAATTTTATTTGTTATAATCATTATTCAATGTGTAAATCTCCAGGTTTTTCATTTCCACTATTACAGAAGATTGTCTGATCAGAATTGTATAAGAACCATTGATCTTGGAATTCCAAGAGGGAAAATCCTTGACAGAAACGGTCGCATTCTCGTAGAGGATAAAACCTGTTTTAATCTGGTATTTGTTCCTTATGATATCAAAAATCCTTTGGATGTTGCCCAAACCCTTGCGGAAATTTTAAATCTGGATAAAAATGAACTTCTCAATATGTTTGATGATGTTTCATCAAATCCATTTGAAAGAAGAATTTTGAAACGCAATCTAACCCAATCAGAGATTGCCGCTGTTTCTGAATATGCCTTCAAATTATCTGGAATCTTTGTTCAGGCAGGGCTGAATAGGCAATATCTGCTCGGAGAAACATTTTCTCATGTGCTTGGTTATACAGGAGAAATCAGTCAGGATGAACTGGCTGTTAGGCAGAATGAGGGATTAAAAGCAGGCCATTATATAGGCAGGTATGGAATTGAAAAACAATACGATAATTATTTAATGGGTCGTTCTGGCGGATATCAGATTGAGGTTGATGCACACGGACATCAAAGAAAGATATTAAAAGAAATAGCCATGGTTCCAGGAAACAATATTGTTTTAACCCTGGATCAGAGTGTACAGGAAATATGTAAAAATGTTCTTGGAGATAGACAGGGCAGTATTGTGGTAATGGACCCGAGGAATGGAGAAATCCTTGCGCTTGTGAGTAATCCTTCCTTTGACCCTTCAAATATTGCAAAATATCTTAAACCGCCTTATAGCAATAAAAAACCATTTCTTAACCGTGTGATTGCAGGTCAATACGCTCCAGGTTCTATCTTTAAAATTGTTACCGAAATTGCAGCACTTGAAACAGGAGAAATCGGTGAACACGATCGTATTGAGTGCACGGGAACCATGGAAATCGGGGATAGAATTTTTCACTGTTGGAAGGAAGAAGGACACGGATGGATTGATATAAACATGGCTTTACCCTTTTCCTGCAATATATTTTTCGGCACCATAGGATTAAACCTTGGCGTTGAAAAAATTTTGGAGTATGCAAAACTTTTTGATTTTGGCAAACCTACAGGCATTGACCTTCCAGGTGAAAAAACAGGAAATCTTCCTTCTCCGGAAGGATCAGGGGGTGCTATCAATCTTGCAATAGGACAGGGCGCTCTTACCGTAACTCCTATTCAATTATGTGTGATGATATCTGCTGTCGCGAATGGAGGTAATATCTGGAAACCATATATTGCAAAAAGAATTATAGCCCCGGACGGCAAGGTTATTAAAGACTTTCAGCCCGGCATTAAAAAAACAATATTTATTTCAGACGAAACCTTAACTGTTTTAAAAAGAGGACTTAGAAATGTTGTTAAATTTGGAACAGGCGCCGCTGCTAATATTCCCGGCATCGAGATTGCCGGTAAAACAGGAACTGCTCAGGTTGCTCAAAGAGATACAAACCTACCGACAAGAGGAGCATTTGCCTGTTATGCTCCTGCTGATACTCCAAATATTGCGATGGTTGTTTTACTTGATGAAGGAAGTTCTTCCCAGGCGGCCAGAATGGCAGGTTCGATTATAAACAGGTTATATATGTCTGAAAAAACAATAACTGAAACCATTATAGGTGAAACAGAACCGATTCAATCATTGCCGATAGGAAGTGAGGGGTTTGAATAAAATGGAAAATAAAATCAATTCTGGACGATTGCTTTTAATTGTAAGTTTTATACTCACAATAATCGGAATTCTACTGCTTTTCAGCGCGTCAAAAGGTATCGTATCTGTTAAAACAGGATTACCTTTTTATATGAAACAAATAATATGGACATTTCTTTGTATTTTACTCTTTATCTGGTTAAAGGATTTTGATTATAGAAATTGGGGTAAGCTTGCCAATATACTTTATTTTATCTGTTTTTTGTTGCTTTTAATGGTTCTTCTTGTAGGAACAGGCAGGGCCGGAAGATGGCTTAAGATTGGCTGGTTTAATTTTCAGCCTTCGGAATTTACAAAATTTGTTCTTATTATTGTGCTTGCGCGATACTTTTCGTTAAGGAATATAGAAAGATTTTCAACCCTGTTTGGTGGAATAATTATTACAGGAATGTTGTTTTTGCTTATTCTTGCCCAACCTAATCTAGGAACAGCATTTTTATTTATTGTTATATTTTTTACCATGGCTTATCTTGCCGGCGCCAGAGGAAAGCATCTTTTAATTCTTTTTTTGATAGGTTTGTTGATGAGTCCTTTTCTTTGGATGGGACTTAAGGATTATCAAAAACAGCGTATTATGGTTTTTTTAAATCCCTGGACCGACCCTCTGGGTAAGGGTTACAACATACTTCAGTCAAAGATTACCATTGGTTCTGGCGGTATTTTTGGAAAGGGGTTTTTGCGGGGGACACAAACAAAACTTGCCTTTTTGCCCGAATTTCACACTGATTTTATATTTTGTTTGCTTGCAGAAGAATTTGGTCTTATAGGAGTGGCGGTTCTTTTATTTTTTTATTATGTGTTTTTAAGTCAGATATGGAAAATAAGTATGACCACCCAGGATACATTTGGGAGATTGGTTGCAATGGGTATTATGGTTATGTTTATTACACAAATATTTGTAAACATAGGTATGGCCTGCGGACTGTTGCCTGTCGCAGGGATACCATTGCCCTTTTTGAGTTATGGTGGTTCCGCTCTTTTTGTATGTTTTATTTCAGTGGCGACAATCTACAATATTTATAAAAACATAACCCTTTTTTAAATATAATAGACAATTATGTCCAGTCATGATGAGATATTTAGAAATATTCAAAAACCTATTACCTATCTAAACGGAGAGGTGAATTCTTTTCATTGCCAAACAAAAAAACATAAAATAAAATTGGCCATTGGATATCCGGATTTTTATGAGGTTGGAATGTCAAACCTTGGAATAAGAATTCTTTACCATATCCTAAATAATATCCAGGATGTTGTATGCGAAAGATTTTTCGCGCCGGGTTCCGATCTTGAAGATGTTCTCAGGAAAACAAATATTCCTTTATTTACTATTGAATCCAGAACACCATTGAAACATTTTGATATCATTGGATTTAGTTTATCCTGCGAGCTTAATTATACCAACCTTCTTAATTTATTATCGCTTTCACATATTCCACTTCATTGTTATGAACGGTCTGACAACGATCCTATTATCCTTGGAGGAGGGAATTGTTCATTTAATCCCGAAGCGCTTTCTGATTTTGTTGATCTATGGGTTGTTGGGGAAGGGGAAGAAGTAATTGTTAAAATTATAGAGGTATATAAAAACCTGAAAGGTCGCAAAAGATTTGATATTATAGAGTCCCTGACAAAAATCGGCGGTGTTTATGCGCCAATGTTTTATACTGCGGGAAAGGATGAAAATATTATGCCTGTTTCAAATAAAATTCCTGCTATTGTGGAAAAACAGGTTGTTTCCGATTTTGAAAGTTCTGTTTTCCCAACAAAATGGATTGTCCCATCCTGTGAAATTATACACGATAGAATTTTTCTTGAAATTATGCGAGGGTGTCCTCAAAATTGTCTTTTTTGTCAGGCCGGATTTTGCTGGAAACCTGTCAGAAAAAAAAGCGCAGAAAAGGTTATTGAACTTGCACTTGAAACATACAAAAATAGCGGTTATGAGGAAATTTCCCTTCTTTCTTTTTCCGCGGCGGACCATCCTGATATTGAAAAAATAGTAACAACCCTTATAGAAAAAACCTCAAACAATAAAATTTCAATTTCTTTCCCCTCATTAAGAATGGATAGCGTTTCTTTTTCGCTTGCGAATAAAATAGGCCGTATAAAACCAACAGGATTAACCTTTGCGCCGGAAACAGGAGAATCATTAAGAAAATATCTTGGAAAAAATATATTGGATGAAAAACTTTTTCTTCTTGCGGAAGAAGCAAAAAAAGCGGGGTGGAGAAAATTGAAACTGTATTTTATGGTGGGTCTTCCTGGAGAAAATGCTAATATAATTTCAGAAATGGAAAATCTTATTCATAAAATTTCAAAAATTATATTTGTAAAATGCTCTTTTAATATATTTATACCAAAGCCACATACCCCATTTCAATGGGAAAAATTTCCTGAATTTGAATACTGCTGCGAAATAAAAACACGTCTGCAAAAAAAATTTTCAAACAATAGATTTGTTCATATAAGGTTTCATCCTTATGAAATGAGCAAAATAGAATGTTTATTATCAAGAGGAAATAGAAAACTCGGCAAGGTGATTGAGGATGTTTGGAAAAACGGTGGCAAAATGGAAAATTGGTTAGAAGGGTTTGTGTTTAATAGGTGGCTATGTTCTATGGAAAAAAATCATCTTGATTTTGATGATTATCTTGGAGATTCATTGTCAATTTGCAATAGGTGGAAACATATCAGGGCCTCTTTTTCTTTTGAACGGTTGGAAGCGATGAGGAATACTTTTTATTATTCAATTAGTCATGTGAAATAAATGTAACAAGTTTTATTCTTTCTTTTATTAAATTTCTGTTATAATAACACAATGGATCGAAGTTTTTGAATAAAAAATAAAATAGATATAAACAATGAATGAAATTACCTGTATACTTCCTGTCGCCGGGATTGGGAAAAGGCTTCAACCCCATACATTTACCATGCCCAAGGTGCTTCTTCCTGTTGCCGGAAAACCAATTCTTGGATATCTTCTTAACTATATAAAATCCCTTGGCATTTACCGGATTGTTTTTATTATTGGACATCTTGGCGATAAAATTGTTGATTATGTGGAAAATTTCCATCCCGATATTGAAGGAATATTTGTAAAACAAGAAGAATTTATAGGACTTGGCTATTCTATCTTTCTTGCAGCAGAATATGTTAAAGGGCCTGTTTTTATTAATCTCGGGGATACCCTGATTGATGCCGACATTAAACAACTTATTCGGGATTTCCTAAGCTGGATTGCCGTTAAAGAGGTTAAAGATCCAAGCAGATTCGGGGTTGCTATTACCGATGGGGAAGGTATTATTACAAAGGTTATTGAAAAACCATTGGAAATAATATCCCATCAGGCGTTGTGCGGCGTTTATTTTTTTAATAATAGCCGGTTGCTTTTTGATTGTTTAAATGAACTTATTACCTCGGGCAAAAAAACAAGAAATGAATTTCAACTTACAGATGCTATTGAAATGATGATAAACAAAGGTGAAAAAATTCTTGCGGTTCCTGCGAAGGTATGGCTTGATTGCGGAAAGGTTGAAACCCTTCTTCAAACCAACAAATTTCTTTTAGAAAAAAACAGGCCATCCATTTCTTCGTTTCCTTCTGTGGTTATTAATCCACCGGTTTTTATAGATTCATCTGCCCAATTGAGAAATTGTGTTGTTGGACCATTTGTTTCAGTGGGGAAAAATGTTGTAATGACAAATGTAATAGTTCAAAATAGTATTATTAACGATAACGCAAATATAAAAAATATTGTTCTTACAGATTCAGTAATTGGCTATTCTGCGTTTCTTTCGGGCAATCTGCAAAAAATAAATCTCGGAGACGCTTCGCAGATAAGTCTGATGGGGGAAGAAGATATTCTTTTATGATATTAAACTATGATATTAAACGGTATCCAATGCCATTTCATTTACTATTCAAGAAATTCTTTATGAACCGCTTTTAGACCTTTTTTTCCGTCCTGTTTTCTGATAATACATGAAATCTTAATTTCAGATGTGCTTATCATCTCAATATTTATATTGGCAGTTGCAAGCGCTTTAAACATTCTTGCTGCAACCCCGGGATGATTCATCATTCCAAGACCTACCACGGTAATTTTTGCAACATCCTTATCAAAGATTACATCCTTGCAATTTAAATCTTTTGCTATTTCTTTTGCTATTTTAAAGGCGGTATCAAGTTCAGAAACATTCACAGTAAATGAAAGGTCCGTATATCCTTCCACACTCACATTTTGAACTATCACATCCACATTGATATTCGCTTTTCCAAGGGATCCAAAAATTTGGGCGGCAATGCCCGGTTTGTCAGGAACATGGAAAAAGGTAATCTTTGCCTGATTTTCATCCAAGGTTACTGATGAAACAACCGCTCCTTCTTTAAAATTCACCTCTGTTACCATGGTTCCTCCATTTTCGTTAAATGTTGATTTAACAACAAAGGGAATATGATATTTTTGAGCAAATTCAACAGCGCGCGATTGCATTACCTTTGCTCCAGCAGAAGATATTTCAAGCATTTCTTTGTATGAAATTATTGGTATAACCTTGGCTTCTGGCACAATATTGGGATCGGCAGTAAAAATTCCTGCGACATCAGTATAGATTTCGCATCTTTCTGCTTTTATTGCTCCTGCAATTGCAATGGCTGTTAGGTCGGAACCACCTCTACCGAGTGTTGTAATACTGTTTTTCTGGCTGATTCCTTGAAAACCGGCAACAACAACAATCTTTTCATGGTTAAGTTCTTCTATAATTCTTTTACTGTTGATTCCCTGTATTCTTGCTTTTGTATGACTGGCATCTGTTTTAATCCCAGCAAGAAATCCGGGAAGACCTTCTGCGCGATAGCCGAGGTTTTCTATAGCCATGCATAAAAGTGCGACAGAAACAATCTCGCCGGTGAAAAGTAAAAGGTCCATTTGTTGGGCGGGCGGAAAAGGATTAACCTGTTTTGCCAGGTTTATAAGATTGTCTGTGGTTTTTCCCATCGCTGAAACAACCACAACAATCCTGTTGCCCTGTTTGTGGGTGTTCACAATCCTATTTGCGACCTTTTTTATTTTTTCAGGGTCTGCAACTGAACTTCCGCCATATTTTTGTACAATGGTTGCCATAATTGCACAGTATTTTATCAAAAACGCTATTCTTTTTCAAATAAAGAAACATTCCTCGCCAGAGTTTATTATGTATAACAAGACAATTCGCGAATTTGACTGTTTGACTGAATGCCGAATTAAACCTATAATGAAATAGATTTTTAAATATTAAGGAGGTTTATATGACAGGACGAGAACGGGTTTTATTGGCTTTGAATCATAAGGAAGCGGATAGGATCCCGATGTATGATACCCCCTGGAATGCCACAATAAAAAGATGGAAAACAGAAGGACTTCCGAATGATACCAATATATCTGATTATTTTGATTGGGATTTTGCTTTTTTTGGCGCGGATTGTACCCCAAGATTTCCGGTTAGGACAATTGAAAAAAATGAAAGATTTATTATCAGAACAACGCCAGAAGGGGGTGTAAGAAAAAATTTCATAGATTACACAACCACGCCTGTTATTATTGATTATCCTATTAAAACAAAAGAAGATTGGAATGAAATCAAAAAACGATTGAAACCCGATTTTACCCGGGTTGATTGGGCAAGTACTTTTTATCAATTTAATGAAGAAAAAGAAAAAGGAAGATTTACATTATATTCTACTGTCCTCGGATATGACTGTTTGCAAAGATATATCAGGTCTGACAATCTTTTAATTGCAATGGTTGAAGACCCTGATTGGATTAAAGAAATGATAATGACCATTGCTGAATT
>CAZSTE010000039.1:0-8438 GCA_964609735.1 uncultured bacterium | reverse complement strand
CCTTTTTTCATGCTCGAGGGTATGTTCAAAAATTTCTGTTGGAGAAGAAAAATTTACTGAGGGTTGGTCAATGGCTTTTAAGATTACCTGTTCTCCAAGGTCTGTCATAAAATCAAAGATTTTCATGCCATGACTTATTTCTTCCTTTGCCTGAACCTTTAACCAATGTGCAAAGCCGGGAAGATTTTGAGTTTCGCAATATGCGGCCATGCTTAAATAAAGATATGCAGAATAAAACTCATTCTTAATCTGCTCATTCAACGCTTCCTTCAATTTTTTTTCCATATTTTCCTCCTTGTTATGCCCCGAATTTTTCAAGTTTTAAACAACAGGCAAGCAGCCAGAACATAATACTGCTTGCCCGAATGGTTCCAAGCATGCCTTTTGCGCAGGCCCTTTCTGTAAAGATGTCAACCTGGTCTGGCAGAACGGTGGGAGACACAATCACAAGCGGAACAGGGTGCCATGAATGTCCCTTTAAAACGGATGGTGTTGAATGATCTCCTGTCAGACAAAGTGCATCAAACCTTAAATTTTTTATTTGTGCTATTTTTGCATCAAATTCCTCTATGGCTGCTACCTTTTTCATAAAATTTCCATCCTCGCCCGCGCTATCTGTCTTTTTATAATGCAGATAAAAAAAATCGTAATTATTATATACATCAGGAAGAATATTTATCTGGTCATCGATGGTTTCAAGATTATTCATTACATCCATTCCTACGAGTTTTGCAAGTCCCTTATACATTGGATAACTTGCAATGCAGACTGATTTCAAACAATATCTTTTTTCAAATGGTTCTATGTCAGGAAGCATTGAAAATCCGCGTAAAAGAATTGTTTTTGCCTTTGTGTTTTGTTCGGCAAGAATTTTTTGTGCGGATTGAAGAAATTTATTCAGAATGCCAGCAGTGAATTCTGCGTTTTTTTTAAGTGGAACAATGGTTTTTAAAGGAAGACCTTCTTTTTGCGGGTCGTTTTCTGAAACATCCGGGGCAAGGTTGTTTCCTTTTAATAGTATTGCAAGCCGATGTTCTTTAACCGTTTTAATAATTATTTGAACATTATCAATTGTTGTTATTTTTTCCTGAAGGATTTGAACAAGTTTGCTGTTTTCTTCTGTTGGAATCCTTCCTGCGCGTCTGTCTGTAACAATTTGATTTTCATCTATTGTCGCGAAATTACCCCTTATGGCGATATCGTTTTTCCCGATTTCCATGCCTATGCCACATGCCTCTAAAACTCCTCTTCCTATCTGATGTTCAATAGGATCGTATCCAAAAAGTGAAAGATGTGCAGGCCCGCTTCCAGGGGTGATTCCTGGCAGTACCGGCAGAGAAAGCCCGCACATTCCAGTTTTTGCCATGCCATCAAGATTTGGTTTTTTTGCGGTTTCAAGTTCGGTAAGGCCTGTTACAGGATCCGGCAAACCTCCCAAGCCGTCCATTACCAACAAAAGAATTTTTTTATCATTTTTTTTGATGATATCTTTAAGTATTTTTTCTATTTCCATATAGATATATTTCCTTTTTAGGATGTTGATTAATCGACCCTGATAGGATATAATAAAATATAAGAAAAGTCAAGATTAATAATGGTTTCATCCTGTTACATTTGGGATTTGAACAATTAAAGAAACAAAAATATATTAATATGATTTTTATTGTTGCAACCCCGATAGGGAATCTAAGGGATATTACATTAAGAGCCCTTGATGTTTTGAAAGATGTGGATTTTATTATTTCAGAGGATACCAGAGAAACCATAAAACTTTTAAATAACTTCCAGATTTGCAAACCGCTTTTAAGCTATTACAAGGGTTGTGAAAAAAGGAAATCAGAAGAGATTATCAGCCTTTTGAAAACCGGGAAGAATGCGGCGCTTGTCTGCGATAGGGGGACACCTGGAATTTCTGATCCCGCGCATTATCTTGTTAGAAGATGTTTTGAAGAGGGTGTGGATGTTGTTCCTGTCCCAGGACCTTCTTCATTAACAGCGGCAATATCTGTATCGGGTTTTCCTGTTGATTGTTTTTCTTTTTACGGCTTTTTACCAAAAAATAAAAAGAAAAAATTGGAATTTTTTAAAATGATTGAAAATAGAAAAGAAATACTTATTTTTTTTGAGTCGGTCCATAGATTTGATGAAACGCTTGAAATAATGAATCAGATTTTTCCTGAAAGACGTCTTGTTGTGTGCAGGGAATTAACAAAAAAATTTGAGGAAATTGTTGCAGGAAGCGTAAGTCAACTGTATAATAAATTTATAAAAACAGAGGTAAAAGGTGAGTTTGTTATAGTTCTTGGGGGAAAACAATGATGATAAAATGGTTCAGAAAAAAAAGAAACATTAAGATTATAATGATTATCACAGCCCTTCTTGTGATACCCGGGTTTGTTATATGGGGAGTGAGCTTTTCGGGCGACAATAAAAAATATCTTGCTGCAAAGGTTAATAATCAGCCGATATACCTAAATGAATTTTACAGAACCGTTGATGAAACAAAACAGCAATACAGGGATATTTTAAAAGAAAATTATTCAAAACTTGTCAATGAAACAGAGCTTGAAAAAATGATTCTTTCAAGAATGATACAGGACAAGCTTCTTGAACAATTGTACAAAAAATACCATATCAGGGTTAAGCCCGCTGAGATAATGGATGTGGTAAAGGCAGAGCCGGCTTTCAAAAATGAGAAGGGCCAGTTCGATGAAGCAAGATTCAAGGCGTATTTTTCAAGAATGTCGCCGGAAAAAACAAAAGAGGTTGAAGATCAGATTCGCAGCGCCATTCAATATCACAAGTTAAAACAGGAGGTACTTAGCGAGACCACCATTGTTGTTGATGATGCAGATATTAAAACAACGATGGGAAATGCTTATAATCAATCTCAGTTTGAGGATGTGAAAAGGCGGATACAGATGCAGAAGGAAGAACAATATTTTCAGGATTGGCTTCAAAAGCAGATAAGCAAAGCAAAAATTGAAATTTATCTTAACCTTGACCAGAAGGTATCTTCATGAAGGATACAAATAGACTTGAATACGGGATAGAATTGCTTGATACAATATGCAGAGGTTTGCAAACAACATTAAGCGTTGATAAAATCATCCATATTATTTTAACAGGCCTTACAGCCGGCGCTTCGCTGGGTTTCAGCAGGGCTGCAATTTTTTTTCTTGGAGAAGACGGCGTACTTAAAGAAGGTAGAGGCATCGGTCCGTATGACCGGGATGAGGCTGGAAAAATCTGGGTGCAACTGAATAACCTTGATGTTGAGCTTAAGGAGATGTTTGAAAATAGCCATCGTCAAACCCTTGAAAGTCAGAGGTTTCCTGTTGAGATACGCTCAATCACTATTGACACATCAAATCTGGATCCTGATAGTCCTTTAAAAAGGGTTATCGCGGGCGATAAGGAAGAGCTTATTGTTTTAAAAGGAGACGAACGATTTTCCCTTCCCCGGGAATTTCATAACTTTGCCAAATACGCTTCAGAGATTGTCGTGGGTCCGATTAAAATCTCAGGAAAAATTTCAGCGATTGTTTTCGCTGATAATGCCTTCCATTATAGAAACATTACCCAGGAAACCCTGAATTTTTTATCTATTATCCTTAATCAGGCAGGGCTTGCATTAAGTAATGCATTTGCCTATGAACATATAAAACAAAATCTAAATCAGGTTCAGCAACTCAATGAGAAATTAAGGCAGGTGCGGGAAGAACTGCTTAATTCTGAAAGACTTGCTGCCACCGGGAAAATTGCCACATATCTCGCGCATGAACTTCGTAATCCCCTTGCGACAATGGCGGGATTTGCGCAACAGATTCTTCAAATATGCAAAGAGAGACATTCCGATGCTTCTGATGCGATAATTATAAGAAACACGAGGATTATTATCAATGAAATAAGGCGGCTTGAACTTGTTATGAACAATATCCTGAGATTTTCCATTAAACAGCCAACAAAAAAACAACAGGTCAATCTTTATAATCTTGTAAGTGAACTTATGGAGGTTCTTTCAATAAATATTGAGGATAGCAGGGTTAATCTTTCAATACAGATTCCAGAAAATATCACTGTTTATGCGGATAAGGTTCAGCTGAGCGAGGTTTTTTATAACCTTGTCCATAACTCGCTTGAAAGCATTTCTCCCGGGGGTTTAATAATAATAAAAGCGGGTGAAACCGATCAGGATGTCTGGGTGGATATTTCTGATAATGGTTGTGGAATTCCTCAGGATACCTTGAATAAACTTTTTCAGCCATTTTTTACCACAAAAGCCAGGGGCGTAGGTCTTGGACTGCATATTGTAAAAACTATAGTTGAACAAAACCATGGCGGTAAAATAAACATTGTTTCAGAACCTGATAGGGGAACAACAATTCATTTTACAATTCCAAAAAAGGAGGAAGATGGCGAAAAAAATACTGTTAATAGAGGATGAACGTAATCAGATAATTCTTATTTCTGAAACCCTGGAAAAGGAAGGATATGAGGTTTGCGCGGTGTCAAATGGAGAAGACGGCTTGAAAAAATTGCAGGAGATGGATTTTAATCTTGTTATTGTTGATATAAAAATGCCAAAAATGAGCGGTCTTGAAACACTTGCGAATATTCTTGGACAGAGAAAAAATCTGCCTGTGATAATATATACAGCCTATCCGCAGTATAAAACAGATTTTATGAGTTGGGCAGCAGATGCCTATATTGTGAAAAGTTCCACAGGTCTTGAAGAGCTTGTTTCTCATATAAAGGAATTAATCGGTGTCTGACGAAGAAAACATTCTTACCATTGTTCTGGCAGGAGGAAAGGGTGAGAGGTTGTATCCCCTTACAAGGGATAGATCAAAACCGTCTGTGCCGTTTGGCGGAATATATCGTATTATAGATTTTACATTAAGTAATGCCATCAATTCTGGATTGAGAAAGATTTATGTTCTTATTCAATATAAATCATATTCATTGCAAAGACATATAAGGGAAGGATGGAATATATTCAGCAGGGAACTTGGAGAATTTGTGGATGTTGTTCCTGCACAAATGAGGATAGGTACTGACTGGTATCTTGGCACAGCCGATTCTGTTTTTCAGAATATTTATTTTCTTAATCAAGAAAAACCGGATATGGGTCTTATCCTGTCCGGAGACCATATTTACAAAATGGATTATAGAAGGATGATAGAATTTCATAAAAAGAATAATGCAGATTTGACTATTAGTGTGTTTGAGGTTCCTGTGGAAGAAGCAAAAAGGTTTGGGGTTATTGAGATAAATCAAAACAATGAAATAGTGGGATTTGAAGAAAAACCAGCAAATCCAAAACCATCATTGAATAATCCCAATATTTGTTTGATTTCAATGGGCATCTATCTTTTTAATACAGAAACACTTGTACGTAGGGTTGTTGAGGACGCAAAAAAACCAAATAGCACCCATGATTTTGGAAAGGATGTTATTCCCTCCATGATAGGAAAAGACAGGGTTTTTGCCTTTCCTTTTATTGATGAAAATAGGAAGGAAACAAAATACTGGAAGGACATAGGAACGATTGAGGCGTATTATGAGGCAAATATGGACCTGGTAAATGTTGAGCCTGTTTTGAATCTTTATGATACGCAATGGCCGATAAGAACATTTTATGAACAGATGCCTCCTGTAAAGACGGTTTTTTCGCAGGAAAGAAGAACAGGAATGATACTTGATTCAATTGTTGGCGGAGGCAGCATCATCAGCGGAGGAAAGGTAATACGTAGCGTTCTTTCTTCCAGGGTGCGAATCAATAGCTATGCAGAAATCTCTGAAACAATCTTACTGAACAATGTTAACATTGGAAGATATTGCAGAATAAGAAAAACGATTATAGATAAAAATGTTGTTGTTCCGCCGGAAACAGTGATTGGGTATGACCAAACAGAGGATAAAAAAAGATTTGTTGTTAGCGATGGTGGTATTGTGGTGATACCGAAAGGTTATGAATGGTAAAAACATTAAAAAAGGAGAAGAATGCCTGAATTAAGAAAAGACCCTGTTATTGGACGATGGGTTATTATTTCAACAGAAAGGAAATTACGACCTTCAGATTATTCTGAAATGACCCAGGAGGTCAAAGAGGAAACATCAGTATTTTGTCCGTTTTGCGCAGGAAACGAATCAAAAACCCCGCCTGAGATATATGCTGTAAGAGATTCTGGTTTAATGCCAAATAGCCCTGGATGGTTGGTGCGGGTTGTTCCCAATAAATATCCGGCATTACGGATTGAGGGAGACCTGAATAAAAAGGGGATTGGTTTGTTTGATAAAATGAACGGTGTTGGAGCCCATGAGGTTATTATAGAAACCCCTGATCATACCAAACAGATGCAGGATTTTGAGCCTTTCCATCTTGAAAAGGTAATACATACATACCAGATGCGCAGCCTTGATTTGAAAAAGGACCCAAGGCTAAAATACAGCATGATATTTAAAAATTATGGGAAAGAAGCAGGCGCTTCCCTTTCTCATTCACATACCCAACTTATTTCAACGCCTGTTACGCCGAAAAGGGTGAAAGAAGAATTAAAAGGCGCGCAATGGTATTACGAGTATAAGGAAAGATGTATTTTCTGCGATATTATTGAGGATGAAATTTCTCGCGGAGAAAGGGTCGTTGCCGTGAATAAGGATTTTATTACACTTGTTCCCTATGCTTCAAGATTTCCATTTGAACTTTGGGTTCTTCCCTTACGACATAGTCCTGATTTTGATTCAATCAGTGACAGCGAAAGACATGGTCTTGCAGAGATGCTTGGGTCTGTATTAAAAAAACTGATAAAGTGTCTGTGTAATCCATCCTACAACTTTATTTTTCATACAGCGCCCAACAGATTTCCGTATCCTGGATACTGGCTGACAATAGACAAGGATTATCATTGGCATATTGAGATTATGCCGCGACTTACAAGAGCGGGCGGTTTTGAATGGGGAACCGGTTTTTATATAAATCCAACCCCTCCTGAAGAGGCAGCCCAGTTTTTGCGAGAAACTACCACATAACGTTAACAGATAAAAAAGGAGTTAGCATAATGAGAAATATTGCGCTTGTTTCATGTGAATGTTTTCCTCTTGTGAAGGTTGGAGGGCTTGCTGATGTTATTGGCGCATTGCTGGTGAAGCTTCCAAGATATGTCAATGTAAAACTTTTTCTTCCTGCTTTTAACCAGATTACAAAAAATCAGCGGCATGAAACCATTGGGGGTTTTGATGTGCGTTTTTCAGATTCAAGAGTTGAAAAGGCAACGCTTGCCAGGCTCACAGGCGAGTTTAACAATGTTTATCTTATTGGCAACCCCGCATATTTTGACCGTGGCCAGTTATACGGAGAAGGCGGGGTGGATTATCCGGACAATCTTGAAAGATTTTCCTTTTTTTCAAGGGCGGTGCTGGAAGCATGCAAAACATTCAAAATTGATGTGGATGTTTTTCATTGCAATGACTGGCAAACAGCCCTTGTGCCTCTTTATCTGAAACTTTTCTATCCTGAAATGGGTGCTTCCACGGTTTTTACCATTCATAATCTGGCGTATCAGGGGATATTCCCGGCTGGCCTTTTTACAAAACTTGGTCTGGCACATGAGTTTTTTACAATGGAACAACTTGAATTCTATGGAAATATCAACCTGATGAAGGCAGGTATCATCCATTCTGATAAAATTAACACAGTAAGTCCAACATATGCAAAAGAAATTTTAACCCCGGCTTTTGGCTGTAAACTGGAGGGCCTTTTAAAAACAAGGGAAAGGGATATTACAGGCATTCTTAATGGCATTGATTATACAATATGGAATCCGCGGTTTGATAATATGCTTTTTAAAAAATATCATTCACGGCAGGGTAAGCTTAACAATAAAAGACATCTGCAATCACAATATTTTATGACTGAAGATATTCCCCTTTTCGGTTTTATTGGCAGGCTTGTTGAACAAAAGGGCGTGGATTTGGTTATTGACACAATTGAAAAAATGCTGGATGTATCATTTCAGATTCTTTTTCTTGGCACCGGCGAATCAAAATATGAAAATAGTATTATTTCTCTTGCAAAAAAATATCCAGATAGGGTTAAGGCAAAGATTGGTTTTGATGAAACCCTGGCACATCAAATCTATGCAAGCAGCGATTTTTTCCTTATGCCTTCGCGTTTTGAACCCTGCGGGCTGGGTCAGATGATCGCCCTTAAATATGGAACCATTCCTGTTGTAAGAAAAACCGGTGGCCTTGCTGATACAGTTGAACCAATAGACATGACAAAAAATTCCGGGTATGGTTTTGTTTTTGAAAATCCTGCATCAGCAGAATTAGAAGCGGTAATGAGGCAGGCAATTGGTTTATATTACAACAATACCCTAATGGATGAAATTTTTAAGCGGGCATCCAGCCTGGATTTTTCCTGGAAAAGATCT
>CAZSTE010000038.1:0-8559 GCA_964609735.1 uncultured bacterium | reverse complement strand
CATCAGCGGTTTTATAGTTATTTTTACTCTGACCTTATACTGTATACATTCTTTGCTGTTTCTCAATTATTTCCATAGATTTTTATTTGACTTTAAAGGTTTCAGGATTTATGATTTATATTGTTATGGAAAGTGGAGCAAATTTTTATAGTAAGTTTCTTATTTATCTTCCAAGGATTCCTGTTGCACTGGTTGTCTGCGGAATTGGATGGTTTTTAGGAAACCTCTGGAACAGATTTTATTCAAGGGTATCAAAAAAATCTACCATAGACCCTCTTGCAAGAAAATATATTGGCCGGCTTGTTTATATTACGATATTTTCTCTTGCCTTGATAATTGCCCTTTCTGTGCTTGGATTAAATATTTCTCCTTTTCTTGCAAGCATCGGGGCAGGAGGTTTGATTATTGGATTTGGGGTGCGTGAAACAGTTTCGGATTTTGCAAGTGGACTTTTGATTTTCATGTACAGACCATTTAAGATTGGGGATTTTATAAAGATAGGAGTGGTTGAAGGAGAAATAAAAGCAATCAGCCCTGTTAATATTGAGATTGAGGGAAAAGACGGCAAAAAAATTATTATGCCCAACAGGAGCGCGTGGGGCCAGGTTGTTTATAATTCCACGAAGGAAGGAAAAAATATAATAACACTCCAGATTACTGTTGCTATTTCCTCAAACAACCTTGACCAAATATTGGCTAGGCTGTTTTCTAATATGAAACTTACATATAAATGTGTCATTGCCTCGGTTTCAACATCAGAAATTATTTATACCATCTATCTGGAAATACCAAAGGAAGAATCCAGGAATCTTGATCCGCTTATCAGAAATGTTTGGCAAACATTAAACCAACAGAATATCACTGCCGCTATTACTGTTCAACGGTGAAAATTTCTACATTTAAAGCCATTGTTACCTATGATGGGCTCTGTTTCTCAGGCTGGCAGATTCAAACAGGAATCAAAAGCGTTCAGTTAGAAATTGAAAATGTCCTTAAACAGATTTTTGGCCTTGCTGTGGGAATTAAAGCATCTGGTCGCACAGATGCATCCGTACATGGACTGGCTCAGGTGTTTTCATTTTCTGTGCAAACAAAAATGGTTCCCTCGCAGATACTGCCGGCAATGAATGCCCTGCTTGATAAATCTATCAGGATTAAACATATCTCCCGCGTAGACCAGAATTTTCATCCGCGCTTCTCCGCACAAAAAAAAATTTATCGCTATCTTATATGCAATTTTCCGTCCCCGTTTTTGAAAGACAGGGCATGGTATGTAACTGAAAAATTAAATCTTTACCAGATGAGAAAAGCATGCTCTTTTATTATCGGCACACACGATTTCACAAGTTTTCAGGCATCCGGCAGTCAAATAAAAAACACAGTAAGAACAATTGAATCTATCCGAATAAAAAAAGAATATTTTTGTATTGACCCTGATGTGGATGTTATTGTAATAGAGATATGTGGCAATGGATTTCTTTATAAAATGGCCCGAAATATTGTGGGTACGCTTGTTGATGTTGGAAAAGGCAAAAAAATGCCTGTGGATGTAAAAGATATTATTGAGGCAAGAAATAGGAAAGCCGCGTCAGCTACTGCCCCGGCTTACGGTCTTTATTTAGCTAATGTTATATATGAATAATTTACTCAAAAAACAGATGAAAGATTTGTTTGCTGACCGCGTTATCTTTGATATGTCCGCAAAGGAATTTACAACATTTAAAACAGGAGGAGAGGTTTCTGCTGTTGTTTTTCCGAAAACTAAAAATGAGATTGATTTTCTTTTTGACCTATATAAAAACGGGATTCCGGTAAGGTTTCTTGGCTGCGGTTCAAATGTTCTTGTCAGTGATGAGGGTTTTAACGGAATTATCGCGATCACCAAACATTTTTCTAATATCAAACGTTCAAACAGTCTTTTAGAGATTGCTTCAGGAACAAAAATTTCAGACCTTCTCAAATTTTGTATTGAACACAATATCCAGGGGCTTGAATTTCTTGCAGGAATTCCAGGCACCATAGGAGGTTGTGTTATCGTTAATGCGGGAACAAACAACACATCTGCGGGCCAGATTGTTAATTCTGTCCTGGTTCTGGATAAAAATGGGATATGGCGTGAAAAAACGAAAAAAGAAATAAACTGGGCATATAGACATTCTGATTTAAAAAATGATGTTTTTTTTCTTGCATCCGCCAGGGTATTCGCTGAAAAAGGGCGTAAAGAGGCAATAAAACAAAAAATTAATTGCGCGATTAAAAAAAGGAGGCGGGATCAACCCCTCGGATATCCTTCTGCTGGGTGCGTTTTTAAGAATCCCCCCGGCTTTTTCGCAGGCATGCTGATAGAAAAAGCTGGATTAAAAGGTTTTCGTGTTGGAGAAGCAGAAATTTCTCCAAAACACGCAAATTTTATTGTAAATCGCGGGAAAGCCCGTTCTCTTGACATATGGAAAATTATCATCCATATTCAAAATATTATTAAAAAAACATATAATATAGAAATGGAACTGGAGATTGAACCCATAGGGAGGTTTACGTGAAAATTGTTGTTTTATATGGCGGCAACGGACCGGAAAGGAAGATATCTCTTATTTCAGGCAATGCGGTTGCAAAAGCACTTTCCAAAAAAAATACTGTTTTCAGGCTTGATCCTGAAGAAAAAAATTTTATAAAAAACATACTCGATATCAAACCTGATTGCGTGTTTATCGCTCTTCATGGAGGAAAGGGAGAAAATGGCATCATTCAGGGATTTCTTGAAACCCTCAATATTCCTTACACAGGTTCAGGGGTAGGTGCAAGCGCGATATGCATGAATAAAATTTTTACAAAAAAAATACTTAATTCCAGTGGAATTCCAACACCCGAATTTATATCTGTTGAGAAAAATAAAATCCCTGAAATTTCCTTTGGATATCCGTGTATTGTGAAACCAGCAAACCTTGGTTCCACAGTTGGAATTTCACTTGTTGAGAATAATCGGGAATTGGAAAAGGCAATTAAACAGGCATATAAATGGGATAAAGAAATTTTTATAGAAAAATTTATAAAAGGCAAAGAAATCACGATAGGAATAATAGGAAACCGCAACCCTCAGCTGCTTCCTCCCGTTGAAATTAGAACAAAACGAAGATTCTATGATTTTACTGCGAAGTATAAAAAGGGAGAAAGCGTACATATTATTCCTCCTAAAATTGAAAAAAAATTTCTTGATATGGCAAAAGAATATGCGTTAAAGGTTTACAAAATCCTTGGTTGCTCTGGCTGCGCAAGAATGGAAATCATTATACAAAACAACGGGGATATGTTTATTCTTGATGTTAACACAATCCCTGGTTTCACCCCTTTGAGTTTACTACCCGATGCTGCCAAACATGCCGGCATTTCCTTTGAACAATTGTGTGAAAAACTGATAATTTTAGGACTTGAACGATGCGGGAAAAATTAAGAGAAGCAAAAAGAAAAAGGATTAAAAAATGGTTATATGGTGTTGGCATCGCATTAATTATTGTAATGGGTTTTTATTTAAAAATGTTTTTGCCTTTGTGGTGTAAAAAAGCTTCACTTTTTTCAGTAAAAAGCATTATTGTGGAACCCCAGAACCAATCATCATTTATAAAAACATATATTTCCATCCCGGAATCTACAAGCATTTTATCCTTAAATCTTGAAGAAGTTTATAAAAAAATAAGGCAGATTTATTTTATTGAAGATTGTTTTATTGAAAAGCATCTTCCTGACACACTTTTTATCAAATTAAAAATACGCAGTCCGTGGGTTGTCGTTGCAGATTCAAAAAATATGGTAGCAATGGATAGACAGGGGATTTTTCTTCCAGTAGAGGAAAATTTCAAAACATGGAATATTGTTGGAATGTTTCCAGGAAAAATCGGCAACCAAACCGTAGAGCTTGAAAAATTGAATATTTTGAAAGAGATTGAACAGTGGTATAATTATTATGATATTGTCCAGGTTTTTCCTGTGGAAACAATTTTCATACAGGATATTAACAAGATTGAGCTAAAAGGTTTAAAAGGATGTCTTTATATCCGCGGGGATGAAATACGCAAACAACTTGAAACAGCCAAACAGGTTATTGAAACCTGCAAAAAAAATAATTTTTTATTTGAATATATTGATGTAAGATTTGAGCAACCATATGTAAAAGAAGCTGTAGTGGATAAATCGGATAAATAAAAATGCCAAAAGAAACAATTGTTTCGCTTGATATAGGTTCCAACAAAATTGCGGGAATGGTGGCTGTTGTGAATAACAACAGCCTTGAAATAGAAGCGGCGGAACATATCGAATACGAAGAAAAGGTTGTTGAAAAAGGAAGGGTTGTTGATATTGACCGTTGTACAGAATGCATAAAAACGGTTCTGACTGAACTGGAACAACAGGTACAGCAGGCGCTACCTTTTGTAAATATAAGCATAGGAGGTGGATTTTTAAGAGGATGGACAGCGTTTAATACCCTTAATCTTGAAACAACCCGTAGAAAAATCACAGATGTTGATATAGAAACGCTTCTTAAAAACATCCGGAATGAAACCGATATTCCACAGACTTCCCATATCCTGGATCTTTGTCCTCAGCAGTATATCATTGACGGAGGAACAAATGTAAGAAAAAATCCAAGGGGTATGTTTGGAAGTTCTATTACTGCCATTGTTCATCTATGTGTGGTGCAGGACAACCCATTAAAAAATATTGTTGAATGCGTAAGAAAAGCGGGCTCTGAGATTGATAAAATTTATCCTCATTCCTGGGCAGCCGCAGAGGCATTGCTTTCAGAAGAAGAAAAAGAAGCAGGCGTACTTTTGATTGATATGGGAAAGGGAACCACGGATTTTCTCTTTTACGATGGTGGAAACCTCTATGGAACATATTCTATAATGGCAGGCGGGGAATATGTTGATTTTGATATTGCAACACTTCTCGGGATATCCCTGGAAACAGCCGGTGAAATAAAAAAAGCGTACGGCTGGTGCAATTATGAAGAGCTTGTATCGGAGGATGCCCCTGAAATTGCGCAGCAGATTGAACTAAAAGCAGTTGGAAGCGGAGAAAAAATGCTTGTCAGTGTTGGGCAAATATCAAAAATTGTATATGATAGGATATCTGATACATTTGAAAAGATTAGCCAACAAATCCAAAACGATGTTGAGAAAAGATATAATATCAAGGGATTCCCCAGATTAGGAGCAGGCGTTGTGTTAACAGGCGGTTCATCCTTATTAAAAGGTATTTCAATCTGTGGCGAAAAGGTTTTTGGAAAAAGGGTAAGAATTGCGGGTCCTAAAAACAATAATCTTGTCGGCATCGCTTCTTCTTATCAACACCCGCCTTTTTCAACAGTGGTTGGCATACTTTTGCTGCGGGCAAAAGATATAGAAAGAGAACCGCGTTCGCAATGGCTCAAACAATTTACTGATAAAAAGAAAAAGATATCAGAACGACTAAAATTTATTTGGAACAAATGGTGAAATATGTCAAATTTTATACTTGAAGAAACAAAGGTTACGCCCATTAATATTAAGGTAATAGGCGTAGGCGGAGGTGGCGGGAAGATTGTGGAACGGATTGCGCCGACGCTGGAAGGTTTAGAAACAATTGCCATCGATACGGATGTGCAGGCGCTTCAGCATTGCTCTGTTTCTTTCAAAATTCAGATTGGGGAAAAAATAACCCAAGGAATTGGAGGTACCGGCTGCGACCCTGAAAAAGGAAAGTATGCGGCAAAAGAGGATCAGGAAAAGATTAAGGATATGTTAAAAAATGCCCATATCGTTTTCCTTGTTGCGGGTCTTGGTGGAGGAACAGGCACTGGCGCATCTCCCATTATTGCAAAAATAGCAAAGGATATGGGCGCGCTTGTTATTAGCACAGTCACTCTTCCATTTAACTGGGAAAAAAGAACGATCCAGGCAGAAGAGGGACTGCTTAATCTAAAAGCCGATGTGGATACGCTTATTTCAATAAGCAATGAACGACTACAGGAAATCGTTAGCAAGGATACCCCTATTAAAGAGGCGTTCGGAAAGGTTGATCAGGTCGTAAGCAGATCAATACTTGCCGTGGCAGACCTTATCAATAAGCCCACCCATATTATGGACCTTGATTTTACCGATATTAAAAGGGTTCTTCAAAATGGCGGCCGCGGCATTGTGGGAATAGGTACGGCAAAGGGTGAAGGAAAAGCCGTCAATGCAATTAAAGCAGCCCTTGACGACCCTCTTCTTGGAGAAAAAGGAATCAAGGAGGCAAAAAATATTCTCGTCAGCATTATTGGGAGTTATGATCTTCCGCTTTTGGATGTATCGCAGGCAATGAAGCATATTAATGATGTGGATTATCTAAATCAGGTTGCCTTTGGCTTAAGTTTGGACGATAAACTAACCGATGAGGTTAAGATTACCATTATAGCCACAGGCATTGAATCCGAAAAAGAAGTAGGGGAAAAACCTACCACAAAATATGCTGCTGGTACCGAAGATGTTTTTGGGAATCAGAACAATAGCATGGATGCTTCTCATCCTGTTAAAAAACAGATACCAGCGTCGCAAACAGGGAAAACAGATATTTTTGATAATGATATTTTTGATAAGGATTTTGAAATTCCGCCAAGCCTGAGGAGAAAAAAATAATTAAAGTAGGAATATGCAATGAAATTTTTCAGACATGGGATATTGAAAAAATAATAGCTTTTATTAGCGAGCTTGGCTATGATGGATTGGAGATAGCTCCGTTTACCATTGCTGATTCTGTTGATGAAATATCAAAAAGTGCCAGGGAACGCATAAAACAATTATCCAGAAAAAATAATATTGAGATTATTGGAACACATTGGCTTTTTATAAAGCCGGAAGGCCTTTCCATTTTTTCAGCCAATAAAGATATAAGAAAAAAAACCTCATTGTATTTTGAAAAACTTGTGGGATTCACATCAGATATTGGAGGGAAAATTATGGTTTTTGGTTCTCCCAAACAAAGGTATATTGATAAAGACATCCCACAAACACAGGTCATGGAATATTTTTTTGAGTTTATAAAAGACCCTTTGGAAGTGGCGCGGGAAAAAAATATTACGATATGTCTTGAACCCCTGGCAAAAAGGGAAACAAACTTTGTTAATTCTGTAACAGATGCGATTTCAATTATAGAAACGTTGAATCATCCAAATCTGAAACTTATCCTTGATGTCAAGGCAATGAGTGATGAAAAAAGACCTTATCCCGAAATTATTTATGAGGGCAGGAAACATCTTTGTCATTTTCATGCTAATGACGAGAATCTTCTTGGACCGGGTTTTGGAAAAATAGATTTTGCGCCCATTATTTCAGCATTAAAGGATATCCATTACAATGGATATTTATCTGTTGAGGTTTTTAATTTTGCCCCTGGTCCGGAAGAAATCGCCAAAAAAAGTATTGAATATCTTAAAAAATTTTTATAACATTATGAACCATTATCTTCATCTTCCAGATTTAACCATTTAAGTTGTTGCTCATTCAATTCAATATCAAGCGCTTTCAAGGATATCCTTGCCTCGCTGAGAGAACGCGGACCTATAATTGGAAACACGGGAAATTTCTGACATAAAACATAAGCAAGGGCGATGGCTGTTGGTTCCACATTGAATTTTTTTGCCAGTTCTTTCGCCCGTTCAAGACGTTTGAAATTATCCGGGCTATACCAACATTCAACCATTGCAGGGTCTGATTTATCATCCGGGCTATATCTACCTGTAAAAAATCCTCGCGCTTGACTTGACCATGAAATAAGCGGAATTTGATTTTTTTCAAACCATTGCCTTGATTTTTTATCAGAGCTTGATATAACCCCGGGCCATACAGGTTTTAACATTCTTGCCAGAGAAAAATTATTGCTTACCGCAGAAAAACCTTCAAGTCCTTTACTTTTCGCATACTGGTTTGCCTGTTCAATCCTTTCAAGCGTCCAGTTTGAACCACCAAAAATTTTTATTCTTCCCGCCTTCTTATGTTCATTGAGGACATCAACAAATTCTCCAACAGGTATATCCGGATTATCCCTATGGAGAAAATAAATATCAACATAATCGGTTTGCATACGTTCCAAACTTATCAAAAGCTGTGTTGTCATATTCTGCGGCGTGCAATAAGGCGTATGCGCGCCTTTTGCGATTATCATAATTTTATCTCGCATATTTCTTGTTTTTATCCACTCGCCCAGAAGTATTTCACACAACCCTCCATAATATATAAATGCTGTATCAACCGTATTGCCGCCTTTTTCAACAAAATCATCAAGCATCACAGCAAGGTGTGGAAATGTTGTTTGATTGTCAACCCCCATAATAATTCTTGAAATTTTTTTATCAATGCCCTTAATTTCGCCATATTTCATACAGGATTTTCTCCCGGGTTGAAGCGGCCTTCCAGAAACAGTAACAGTCATATTCTTTGGCTTTTCTTTTTCATAAACAAGCCCGATGCTTTCTCTCCACATATCAAGCGCTTTCATATTCCCGAGGGTGTCGCTTAATGTCATTGCGGGAAACTGTGCCTGACGATT
>CAZSTE010000037.1:0-8629 GCA_964609735.1 uncultured bacterium | reverse complement strand
TGGTTTTACATTTTTTCTCTGGCAATTATTATTGTAGGTTTAACTGTTTTTGGAATACGGGGAAGGGCAAATTTTGGGGTTGATTTTGTTGGAGGAGATCTTCTTCAGATTAAATTTGCTTCTCCAACATCAGTGGTAAATCTTCGGAATCAGCTTAAAAATGCGAATATTGATGAGGTTACTGTTCAGGAAGTTGGCACAGAACAAAATGAATTTATTATCAAATCGCCGCCTGATACCTCAGACAAAATTCTTAACATGCTCCAAATAACCTATGGCAAGGAAAATATTGAGGTGGAAGCTAAATCTGTTATTTCGCCATCAATGAGTGCAACATTAAGAAAAAAATCTTTAGCAGCGTTTCTCGTAGGCATTATCGGAATACTGATATATCTAACCATACGGTTTGAATTCCATTTTGCTGCATGCGCAACCATTTCAATATTTCATGACCTTTTAATCGTTATTGCAATCCTTGCGCTTTCAAAAAAGGTTATTGATAGCACAATAATAGCCGCTTTGTTAACCATAGCAGGTTATTCTGTCAACGATACTGTGGTTGTTTTTGACAGGATAAGAGAAAACATCAGAAAAACCCGTTCAAAAAATTATATGGAAATATTCAATCAATCGATCAACGAAACAATTAGTAGAACCATATTAACCGGCTTAAGTGTAATTATTGTGGATATACTTCTTTTCCTTTTTGGAGGAGAACCCCTTAAAAATTTTGCATATACGCTATTTTTTGGATTTGTTTTTGGTACCTATTCATCAATATTTGTTGCATCCGCAATCCTTGTTGACTGGCAGAAAATGTCCGCTTTTAGATTGAAGTTATGAAAATAACCGGCGGCTTTTTCAAGGGTAGAAATTTATTCTATAAGAAAAGCACTGGATGTAGGCCAACCCAGAGTATTGTAAGAGAAGCAATATTTGATATGCTGGCAGGAAATATTGAAGGGAAAGATGTCGCTGATTTTTTCGCCGGAACAGGTGCTCTGGGTTTTGAAGCATTAAGCCGTGGCGCAAAAACTGTTACATTTGTTGATAATTCAAGGCAGGCAATAAAAATGCTTGAAAAAAATGTGGAACTTTTTAACCTGAAAAATCATACAAAAATTATAAAAATGGATGTAGAAAAGGCTGTAAAAAAACTTAATGAAGAATCTGTAAAATTTGATTTGGTATTTGTAGATCCTCCTTATAAAATTGATTATAAAACAATAAAAAATATATGCTGTGGCGTAAAAAGTATAATAAAAAACCAGGGGTTTTTGATCCTGGAAACAGAAAAAAAACACAGGACAATTGACCTTCCTGAATTTGAAAAAAAAAAGGAAAAAATATATGGCTCAACAAAAATACAAATCTATCAAGTCAAAACTACGAATGGCTGTATATCCCGGTAGTTTTGACCCTATAACAAATGGTCATATTGATATTGTTGAAAGAAGTTTGAAATTTATTGATAAACTGGTTATAGGTGTTATTCGGCATCCAGGGAAAAAACCCTTTTTTACATTCAAGGAAAGACTGGAAATGTTAAAAAATGTTTTTGCAGGAAGAAAAGAGATTGCCATTGAATATTTTGATGGATTGCTGGTTGATTTTCTTGAAAAAAATGGGATACACCTGGTTATTCGGGGATTAAGGGCTGTTTCAGATTTTGATTACGAATTTCAAATGGTTTTGACAAACAGAAAGATGCTGCCAGATGTTGAAACAATTTTTTTAACCCCGAGGGAAGAATATCTTTATTTAAGTTCTTCAACCGTAAAAGAAATAGCAAGATTGCGTGGGCCTGTTGAAAAATTTGTTCCGGAATTTGTTGCAGATAAATTAAAAGAAAAATTCGCGCAGGATTTTAACCTGTAATAAACGGAGGTATATATGACAACTTCTCGCAGACACAGCAATAGCAGAAGAAACAACAGAAGAAAAAATAATAAAAAAATCATTGTTCCCCAACTTGTTGTATGTTCAAATTGTGGAACAATGAATTTACCCCATAGGGTATGTGCGGAATGCGGTTATTATAAAGGAAAACTTGTTATTGTAAAAAGGGTTAAAGAAAAAAAACAAACATCTAAATAATGATAAAAATTGCCATAGACGGGATGGGCGGGGATCACGCCCCGGCTGGAGTAATTAAAGGTACAAAAATGTTTCTTGAAAAGGATACATCAAATACTGAAATCATTTGTGTGTGCCCTGAAGAAAAATTCAAAAACGCAGCGGGTGAATATTTTTCTCCGCGCCTTAAACTTGTTTCCTGCGAAAGATATGTTCCAATGGATTTAAAATTATCCATGACATTGTTTCATGATAAAGATACAACAATGTATAAAATTATACACATGTTGAAAAACAACGAGGTAAATATTGCATATAGCGCGGGTAATACCGCCGCTTTTGTTTCCTTGGCTGTGGGCACCTTGAAAATGATAGAAAACGTGGATAGGCCCGCCATCTGTGTTCATCTTCCGAATCTTAAAGATGGGGTTACCCTTTTTCTTGATGTCGGCGCAAACATTTCTCCAAAACCATACAATCTTTATCAATATGCGCTCATGGGTTATCTTTATGCCAAAAATGTCCTTAAGATAGAAAATCCAGCCGTTGGCATTTTGAATATTGGGGAAGAACCAACAAAGGGCGATGAATTGCGACAAAAACTTTTTACATTACTCAGTCAGGAGCAACATCTAAACTTTGTGGGTAATATTGAAGGCCATGAATTATTTACCGGAAAGGCAGATGTTATCGTTACCGATGGTTTTTCAGGCAATATTGTTTTAAAAGTTAGCGAAGGACTTGGAAGATCATTCAAAAGTATTATGCTAAGAGAAATCAATCATTCTATTTCCGGAAAAATTGGATTTTTTATTGCAAGAAATGCGCTTGTAAACTATGCCAGAAAAACTGATTACGCAGAATATGGCGGAGGTGTTTTGCTTGGTGTAAATGGAATAGTAATAGTCAGCCATGGCAGATCATCTCCTAGGGCAATTTATAATGCTCTTGCCCTCAGCAAAAAAATTGCTGAGAGTTCCTTTTTTGAACAACTCAAGGAGTTCAGCAAAAAATGGGTTCAACAATAATAGGTACTGGCTCATACCTTCCAGAAAAAGTTCTTACCAATATGGATCTGGAAAAAATGGTAGACACATCTGATGAATGGATCGTTACAAGAACAGGAATAAAAGAAAGACGAATATGCCCAATGGATATGGCATCCTCTGACCTTGGCGTAGAAGCAGCAAAAAAAGCCATATCGGATGCAGGTATCAATGCAGAAGAAATTGATATGATTATATGCGCAACCATCACCGCTGATATGCATTTCCCTTCAACAGCATGCATCATACAAAGCAAACTCGGATTGGACGATATTGCCTGTTTTGATATTTCAGCGGCTTGTTCAGGCTTTATTTACGCACTTGAACTCGCAAGAAATTTTATAGATAAAGGCCGTTACAAAAAAATTCTTGTTATTGCTGCTGAATGTATGAGCAGGGTAACAGATTACACAGACCGTTCTACCTGCGTTCTTCTTGGAGATGGAGCCGCGGCTGCAGTTGTTTCCTATTCTGAAGATGAATTTGGTATCATTGATTCATATCTTGGCTCATCAGGAAAATATGGCAATATTCTTTATCTACCCGCAGGCGGTTCAAAACTTCCCGCCTCTTATGAAACAGTTTCTAATCGTCTGCACTTTATGAAGATGGAGGGTTCTACATTATTTAAAATAGCAATCAATGCTATGGCAAAAGCGATAAAAAAAATTTCTGAAAGGAATAATATCCATTCCAACGATATTTCTCTTTTAATCCCCCATCAGGCAAATATTCGTATTATTCAGGGTGTTGCCAAATTAATGGATTTTTCAATGGATAGGGTTTTTGTAAACATAGAAAAATATGGAAACATGTCTGCTGCTTCCGTAGGGGTGGCACTTGATGAAGCGGTAAAATCCGGTCGAATCCACAAGGGTGATTTAATATGTATGGTTTCATTTGGCGCAGGTTTGACATGGGCTTCAAATCTTATCAGATGGGGAAAAAATGATTGAAAAAAGAATAGGCGTGGTCTTTCCCGGACAGGGCTCACAATATGTCGGAATGGGAAAGGATTTATACGATAAATTTGAAATAGTAAGAGAGATCTTTGATACGGGCAGCGAGATTTGCGGATTTGATATCGCTTCTGCCTGTTTTGAAGGACCAATTGAACATTTAACCGACACAAAAATATGTCAGGTATGTGTTTTTACAGTGGCTTTTGCCTGCTGGAAACTTATCCAACAGATGTTTACTTTTTCTCCTGTTTTTGTCGCCGGGCACAGCCTCGGAGAATATACCGCATTCACTGCGGCAGAAGCAATTTCACTGGAGGATGCATTTACCCTCATTTCAAAACGCGCCGAATTTATGAAGGATGCGACAATAAAAAATCCTGGCGGGATGATCGCTGTGATGGGTAAAACCTTTCAGGAAATAGAAAAAGCATTAGCCAATTTCAACGGGATTTATATTTCCAATATCAATCATCCAGGACAGATTGTTGTTGGCGGTTCAAAATCAGGTATTCAATCCTTTACAATGTGGTGTAAGGAAAATCATATAAGAATTATACCTTTGAATGTTTCAGGGGCTTTTCATACCCCATTAATGGAACCGGCAGCCGAAAAATTAGCAGAGGAAATTGATAAAACAAACATTAAAGATTGTAGATTTCCTGTATATGTAAATTATAATGGAGAAATGGTTATCCATACAGAGCAAATAAGGGATGCTCTCAAAAAACAGATAATCCATCCGGTTCAATGGGTAAAAATAATCGAGGTCTGTTCATCTTTTGTTGATTTAATAATTGAATGCGGACCCAAAAAGGTTTTGTCCGCTCTTATTACTAAGATCAAACCAGGAATTCAGGTTTGCAATATCGAGGATATTGCCACATTAAATCGTGCAATTGAAATTATGAGATCACCAATCTAACGGGAGGAGAAATGAAAGAATTTGAAAACATGGTTGCAGTGATAACAGGAGCCTCAGGCGGGATTGGGAGAGCGCTTGCAGAAAAGTTTAGCAATGCAGGCGCAAATATAGTTCTGTGGGATATAGTAAAACCGATTGAAATTGCTGAAAAAATTAAGGAACAGAACAATATTATTGCAGAAGAGGTTGATATTACAAACGCTGCAAGTATTGCAGAAGCCGCAAAAAGGGCGATCAACACATTTAAAAAAATTGATATTCTCATTAATAATGCCGGAATAACCAGGGATGCCCTTATTCTTCGGATGAAAGAAGAATATTGGGACAAGGTAATAGAGGTAAACTTGAAAGGAGCGTTTTTGTGTAGTAAAATTATTGGTCAAGTTATGTGGTCTCAAAAAATGGGAAGAATTGTTAATATCGCGTCTGTTATTGGTCAGATAGGCAATATTGGCCAAGCAAATTATTCTGCTTCAAAAGCAGGTTTAATTGCACTGACAAAAACCTGTGCAAGAGAATTTGCGCGGGCAAACATAAGAGTAAATGCTGTAGCGCCTGGTTATATTCAAACGCCGATGACAGAAAAGATACCAGAAAACATAAAAAATGCGATTCTTGAAAAAATACCACTTGGAACATTTGGAACGTCATATGATGTTGTGGAAATGGTTTTGTTTCTTGCTTCAAACAGGTCGTCATATATTACAGGCCAGGTTTTCCGTGTAGATGGCGGCCTTGTAATGTAGATATTATATACATTCCTTTATAACACCGGGAGGTTGAATGGAAAGAGCAGAAATTGAAAAAAAGGTAAAAGAAATCGTAATGGAAAAATTGCAGGTTGAAGCAGCGTCAGTTGTGGAAAATGCTTCCTTTATTGATGATCTTGGCGCTGATTCTCTGGATACGGTTGAACTGGTTATGGATTTTGAGGAAAAATTTGGCGTTGAAATACCCGATGAAGATGCGGAAAAAATAAGAACAGTGGGAGATGCCATAAACTATCTTGAAGAAAAAACAAAAGATAAATGAAAACTCAATCAGAAATTGTTATAACCGGATTGGGGCTTGTAACCCCTTTGGGCAATGATGTACCTACATCCTGGGACAATCTTGTTAATGGCAAAAATGGAATAGGAATCCTTGAATGTTTTGATATATCCAATTTTTCCACAAAGATTGGTGCGGAAGTAAAGAATTTCACGCTGGATATTGTTGATAAAAAATCCTGCAGACGAATGGATAGGTTTGTACAGTTTGCAATTAAAGCAGCACATGAAGCCATTAATAATAGCGCCATCTCCCTTGATGATGAAAACAAAACCAGAATTGGCGTAATCATTGGCGCCGGTATTGGCGGCTTAAGGGTTATTGAACAACAACATACCCAGTTATTAAATGGCGGCCCTTCGCGGGTTTCTCCGATGTTGATTCCCATGCTTATTCCTGATATGGCTGCTGGGCAGGTTGCGATTACATTTGGATTAAAAGGTCCCAATTTTGCAACCGTTAGCGCCTGCGCTTCAGGCGCGCATGCGATAGCCATTGCCTGTGAACTCTTACGCGAAGAGAAAATGGATATTGTCATAGCAGGTGGAACTGAATCCTGTATCACCCCACTTGGTCTTGCGGGCTTTTGTTCTATGAAGGCACTCAGTGAAAGAAATAATGAACCAGAAAAAGCCAGCCGTCCCTTTGATGCCAATAGGGATGGTTTTGTTATGGGAGAAGGCTGCGGAATTATAATTATGGAAACACTTAAACATGCAAAACAACGAAACAGTCGCATATATGCTAAACTATTGGGGTATGGAATGAGTTGCGATGCCTATCATATAACCGCGCCAGATCCAGAAGGAATAGGACCATCCTTATCTATACTATCTGCACTTGAAGATGCAGGAATAACCCCACAACAGGTTAATTACATCAATGCTCATGGCACATCAACACTTTTGAATGATAAAAGTGAAACGCTTGCGATAAAAAAAGTATTTGGAGATTACGCCTATCATATTCCTATTAGTTCAAACAAATCAATGATAGGACATCTGCTTGGAGCAGCAGGAGCTGTTGAGATTATTAATACGGTTTTGACATTACACAATGGGATTATTCCACCAACAATCAATTATGAAACCCCGGATCCCAATTGCGATCTTGATTATGTACCCAATAATGCCCGCAGGGTAGATAATCTTGATATAGCAATATCCAATTCATTTGGTTTTGGAGGACATAATATCTGTCTTATTGTTCAAAAGTACAAAGGAGAATAAGATGGACTATCTTTTAACTGAAGAACAAAAAATGATACAAAATCTTGCCCGGGAAATTGCGCAAGAAAAAATAAAACCCAAAAGAGCATATTATGATGAAACAGAAGAATTTCCTTGGGATCTAGTAAAAATAATGGCTCAATCAGACATGTTTGGCATATATATAGAAGAAAAATATGGCGGAATGGGTTTTAAAATTTTTGAACTATGTCTTGCCATTGAAGAATTAAGCAAGGTTTGTGGAGGAATCTCTCTTGCTCTTGCTGCATCTGCGCTGGGAACATTTCCCATAATACTATTTGGTAACGAACAACAAAAACAAAAATATTTGCCTTCACTCGCCAGGGGAGAAAAACTCGCTGCATTTGGTCTTACTGAATCGCAATCCGGAAGCGATGCCGCTTCAATACGAACCCAAGCAACAAAAGATGGAGATTTTTATATTTTAAACGGTACCAAACAGTGGATTACAAATGGTGGAGAAGCAGAAATTTACACAATTATTGCCATAACAGATTCGCACAAAGGTGCCAGGGGCGCATCTGCCTTTATTGTTGAAAAAGGTACAAAAGGTTTTGATTTTGGAAAAAAAGAGAAAAAACTTGGTATCCGTGCTTCAGCCACCAGAGAATTAATTTTCACTGATTGCAGAATTCCAAAAGAAAATTTACTTGGCCGCGAAGGCATGGGATTTATTGTTGCAATGAAAACATTTGATGCCACAAGACCTGGTGTCGCTGCCCAGGCCCTCGGTATTGCAGAAGGCGCATTTGAAGAAGCACTTGAATATGCCCACAAAAGAAAACAGTTTGGACATCCCATATCTTCGTTTCAAGCTATTCAACACATGCTTGCTGATATGGCCACCCAGATTGAAGCAGCCAGGGCTCTTACATATTCCACAGCAAGGATGATCGATGCCGGAAAAGCTGAAGGATCAAAAGAATCTGCCATGGCAAAACTTATGGCTTCCGATGTCGCAATGAAGGTAACAATTGATGCAATTCAAATCTTCGGTGGTTACGGCTATATGAAAGATTATCCTGTTGAAAAAATGATGCGGGATGCTAAAATTACCCAGATTTATGAAGGAACAAACCAAATACAAAGAAATGTTATCGCCCTGGAATTGGTGAGAGAATTATCCCGCAGGGGTATTTGATTTGAGATTATTTTATTCGGATGAAAACTCTGAAAGACTGGATAAATTTCTTGCAAAGACTCTTCAAACTTTTTCCAGGGAATTTTGTAAAAAATTAATACAAAAACGTCAGATTTTTGTGAATAGCAAGGTTGCAGAAGCATCCTTAAAATTGCATAAAAACGATGTTATCGACATACCTG
>CAZSTE010000036.1:0-9053 GCA_964609735.1 uncultured bacterium | reverse complement strand
CTAACTCCACTTGCAAAACCTTTAATTATAATATTTTCGCTTTTTTCCATTGTGTCACCCCTCATTTTTTTAATATATCCAAATACAAATCGTACTATTTTACTTAAACTATATCCAGTTTTGTATTTACCTGGATTCAGAGCATATGCGAAATATCTGTGTAGAATTGAGTAATCAATTTGCCTTTGAATACTCAGTTTTAATAATTCCTCATCAACCTTGTAGTATGTATCGTAGTGTGGTAGTTTATAAAACCCCTTCGGAACTCCGTCTGACTTAAACTGTGAATCAAGAAATTCAGCAATATCAGTATCAATATTGTAGTTGTAAACGTTATACCCCTTAGAACTCTGTCCGGCAAGTATAGGATTATCAACAATCTCTATAAAATTTAGGTTCTCATTAATCTTCTTTAGTTGTTCGGCCATTATTCTACTGACTAGTTGTTTTATCATAATATATAATGGGTTGGTATTATCTTTAATATTTTCCAGTTCAAGGTTAAACCTTGTGACTATTTCAAATAAAACAATAAGATCGGTATTCTCATTTGGAAAATAGAAATAATTAAGGTATTTTTTTCCTACCTTTCTTAAGGTATACGCAAAGGACGCAAAGGCACAATTATAAATTAAGGCACACATTGGACACACCTTCAATTTTGAAGTCTTATAACCCCATATCCAGTTAGCATTACGTTTATTAAAACCAATAATGTTGGATATCGCATTGTTAAACAGACCTGTGGCCTTTCTTTCCTGACAGGACAAACAAAGGTCATTATTCTTTGGTTTCTTTGAAGTAGCAGTTTTTATCTGGGTTATATAATCGGAAATACTCTTACTGGAACAAATACCTTTTAACGTAAATTTTACAAACTCGTCCAGGAATATTCTTCCATCAGCAGTGCTATTCAATTTGTTATAAACCTGTTCTTTAGACAAAGATTCTATGGTTTTTTTAATATTCTCAAGATTGGCAAGAAATTTATCTATATCCTGATACTCTGTTATTGAAAGATTCAAAAGTTTAAGAAAATCCTTGTAAGGTTTTTTTTCAATTTCTTCAATTTTTTTAGTAATACTATCTGATTTAGTCCTTGTTTTCTTTGAGGCTAAGTCACCATAAATTTTTTGTAATCGATTAACATATTTCTGTACATCAAAAAATTTCAGAAATCCTTTTTTTATAAACTTTTCTTCGAAACCATCCAGAACCGTATTATCAAACTCAAAATAATTCTTCTCAATTATTAACGATGGAATACTATCAATCTTTCTGTTATCAGCAACAATAGTTAAAAAACCTATAATCCCGGCATTAAAATACCAATCCTTGAGATAAACTCGATTTTTTGGTGGCATTGCCTTTTGTACTAACATTTCTTTTCTTTCTTAACCCAAAACTAATTTTTGGGATTACTAAAACTCTCCATTACATAACCTCCACCATACCAAAGCCCTGGCCGGTTCTTAACCCAATGCCTGATTGATAAAGCAATTGCAAATCTCTCGGGTCTCCTCTTAACCTAAAACAACCACTGAAGGTAGTAAGTACCATATAAGGTTTACCTGCTTTTTCTCTAAACCCCTTAAGGGTATGTTTTACAACCTGTTTCCTAATGTTAAGCGGTTTAAACTCCAGTGTTTGATATAATCCAGGGCCTTTTTCCCCATCGTTTTTTCTTAAATCCTGTAAAATTTTATCGTGAATAGTATTGAATTCTTTATTAAATATATCCAAAGCAACACCATTTATAATTGGCTCTGGAAGAAGTGGCGTATCACTTGCATTTTCAATTAAAATAGGAGAGTTTGTTTTAAGTATAACCTGATTGCTATTTATTTTCTTTTCATTTAATAAAAAAACCTTTTTAAATGTCATTTTAATATTATTGAGCGGATCAAAATCAAACTGTTTTAGTTGGAGAAATCCATTATAAACATTTATTATAAATTGATAGTCGCAAGAACTTATAAAAAGAGAAAGGGAAAGGTCTGGGGGAAAATAAAAAACAATATCTTCAACTTCTGTATTCTCGTCTACCAGGAACTTTTCCTTTTTACGTTCGCAGCCAGGCGGAATAAAAACACTAAAAGTAAAAGGTTTAACCTTTTTTGAGTATTCGGATTTTTTATCAGGATAGAGAAAATTTTTATATTCAGGGTCTGATTGATATAAGGATTCTTTAATTAAGGATATTATTCTATGTCTGTAAAGAATGGGAAGTTTTTCACTCTTCAAATCAATCTTTATTCTCATTAATTTAATTTTACTGCCTATTTAAGTTATGTCAAATTCGGTTATATCCTTTAAATAAAATATCATAATATTAAGAAAAAAAAGTAAATAATTATAGAAAATGGGAATGTATCATTTTTTACTTTCTTAAAAGAAACATAAAGGTTTTTTATTAATCGAATTTGTATATGATAAAATATATAAATAATGATAGAATCTATGTATGGCTTTTTTTCCTCTATTGGCATTGGATTGCTTCAGGGAATTACTGAATTTTTACCTATAAGCAGTTCAGGACATCTTCTCTATTTGAATAGTGTTTTTACACGTCAGTCCTATAACCTGCCTTTGATAATTTCTGCCCATATTGGAACAATAATCGCATTGTTGATTTTCTTCAGAAACCGTATAAAAAGATTGATTCTCGCCTTGTTTCAACCTGCTAATCGCCAATATTCCTATGAAAGAAAACTCTGGGGCTATTTAATTGTCGCCTCTATTCCTGCTGGATTGGCAGGATTTTTTCTTGAACCAAGAATAGAAACAATATCAACACTTCAAATTCTTGGTATTTGTTGGATAATAAACGGGTTTATTTTGATTGCCGGTGAGTATATGACCAGATATACAAAAAAAGAAAGCCTTAATGTTGTTTCTGCGTTAATTATTGGAATATTCCAGGCAATTGCGATACTACCCGGAATATCCAGGTCGGGAAGCACCATAATCGCCGCAAGGAATACAGGGCTTGAAGTTGATGAAGCATTTGAGTTTTCTTTTCTTCTTGGAATTATCGCAATAATCGGCGGATTTTTGCTTGAGCTTGTCAAAAACCCAACAGATTTTACATCTGCCTGTGTTATCAGTGGAATTATAGCAATGATTGCTGGATATTTTTCTCTTGCACTTGTCTTGAAGGCAATACGTTCACAGCATCTAAAAATATTCGGGATTTATACAATGATTATTGGTGTTATAACAATCTTAAAATAATATGAAACATCAAAAAATGGCAATATTATCAAAGAAAATTTATAGCAATAAATATGTTGATATGTGGCTTGAAAATAAATTTTCTGAAACGTCAAAACCAGGACAATTTGTCCATATTTTTACCGGCAGCACATTTTTTCGCAGGCCTTTTTCAATCGCAGGATATAAAAAAAATGAATTCAGAATTTTGTTTCAAATAAAAGGACAAGGCACAAAAAAACTTGCAGAGACCCCGATTGGAAGTAAACTTGATATTATTGGCCCTATTGGGAATTGTTTTCCTGTTAAAAATCCTTTCAGCAATATATATATTGTTGCTGGAGGAATCGGCCTTGCACCCCTTCTTTTTTTGGCATCGATGTTGATTAAAAATAAAAAATCATTCAGGTTTTTTTATGGGGCTAAAACAAAATCTGATTTGCTTGATTTTGTTATGCCAGAAGGAAATTATGAAAGGATTCTCTCCACAGATGATGGCAGTTTTGCAAAAAAAGGCACCATTGTTGAAATGCTTGACAAACAACTTGATTTTCAAAAACCCGATGTGATATTTTCTGCCGGGCCATATCTCATGCTAAGGGAAATCAGCCGGCTATGTGATAGAAATAATATTATAGGATATGTTTCTCTTGAAAATATAATGTTTTGCGGCGTGGGGGTATGCCAAGGCTGTGTTGTCAATACCCAAAAGGGCTATCAAAGGGTATGCACCGACGGGCCTGTGTTTAATCATAAGGATATACAATGGCAAAAGAAACCATTGATTTAAACGTAAGAATAAATAATCTTTGTTTTGATACACCTATAATACCTGCAAGTGGCGTGTTTGGATATGGCGATGAACTTATAGATATTATTGATTATAAATTTCTCGGAGCAATCGTAACAAAAACACTCACATGGAAAGAAACAGTCGGCAATCCTCCGCCAAGAATATGGGAGCTTGAAAATGGATTAATAAATAGCATAGGACTTCAGAATATAGGAGTGAAAAGATTCTGCGAAGAAAAATTGCCGAGATTGAACAAAATAAAAAAACCCATAATAGTAAGCGTGGGCGGCGAGCAATTGGAAGATATGGAAAAAAGTGTTGAATTTTTGAATGGATATCCATCAATTGCGGCATTTGAACTTAATCTTTCGTGTCCAAACACGAAAACAAAACAGATTATATCGGAAAATCCTGATGCTGTTTATAAAACAGTAAAAACAATTAAGAGATTAACAGATAAACCAGTAATAACAAAATTAAGTCCGAATGTAACAGATATATGCGAAATAGGCAAATCTGCAGAAGAAGCAGGCGCTGACATGTTGTGCGCAGGAAACACATTTAAGGGTTTGTATTACAACTGGCATAGTGAAAAATTTTATGCAGGAGGTGTGTCAGGAGGCATGATATTTCCAATGGCCTGCAGAAACATTTTTGAACTATATAGGACGATTTCTATTCCTATAATAGGCCTTGGCGGAATAAATTCTGAAAAAAGGGCTATTGAAATGGTTTTTGCCGGAGCATCCATTGTTGGAGTTGGAACACATCTTGTTATAACACCGGATATCGCAAAAAGAATTTATCGGTTTTTTATTGCATATCTGAAAAAATGCGGGAAATCCAGATTTTCCTCTATTGTGGGAATAAAAAATGGGGAAAAATATAAAAAACAGAAATAAGATTTTGCCCAATCTTCTTAAAATTTGTCTTTTAATCTTCCTTTTTTTTAGACCGTATTTTGATGGATTTTCCTCTCTCCAGTTTAATCACATAAATAATATTATTCTTTTTGTTATTCTGATCATCTCCATTATTGCATTGAAAAAACATCTTGTTTTTTCTCCTTCCCAGATTGTATTTTTTATATTTATTGTTATATGCGGACTTTGTTTGTTTTTATGGCCCATGTGGTATCAGTCAGCAAAAGAAATATCGTATTGGTTTACACTTTTTTCCATATGGTTTGTTTTCAAAATTCTTTTTAATGAAAATGATTTTCCCTGTATCACAATGGTTCTTTTTAGCATGCTTTTTATAATTATTCTTTATGGAATCTATCAGTATTTCTGGGGCCTTGAAATAACACGACAATATATAATGCAACATCCTGAAATAGTAAATAATATGTCGGAAACATATCTTGCGAGAGTAGCAAGCCCAAGAATTTTCTCCAGGTTTGTTTATCCAAACACATTTGCCGGATATCTTTTAATACTCTATCCGGTTGTATTTTTTTCTTTGTTTCATTATAAAAAACCTCTAATAAAAATTATATTGAGCATTCTTCTTGCCTTAATTTTGCCTGTGTTTGCGGCAACAGAATCAATGGGCGGATGGTTTTGTTTTATTATAGTAAGCGTTTTAATGCTGCTGTATCTTATTGTTCCAAAAAGATTTTATCCTTGCTGGTGCTTGATATTGTTTATATTGTGTTCACTTTTTGTCTATAAGGGCATAGAAACAACATTTCTGCCAAAGATTGGCTCGCTGATGGATAGAATCAATTACTGGATAGCCGCAACAAATATATTTAAGAAACATGTTGCTTATGGAATTGGACCTGGAAATTTTTCTCACTTTTACCTGATGTTTAAAATTCCAGGAGCAATGGAGGCAAGATTTGCCCATAATATCGTGTTTGAAATAGCTGCTTGCACCGGAATCATTGGAGTTGTGTTTTTCTTTATTGCGGGATTTTTTTTCATATTAAGAAATATAAAAAATTTTTTGTCTTCAAATAATCTTTTATTTTGCGGTTTTGCGTTTGGCCTCGCCGGATTTTTCCTTCACAGTTTTATTGATTTTGACTATGCCAATCCTGCAATCGCTTCGATTGCCTTTGCGTTTTTAGGCCTTATTGAATCAATGCCGGACAGGTATGATATATCATCCCGCCGATTGACAAAATACCTCGCAGGAAGTATAATTGTTATAGCTGTTTTGGCATCAATTGTCGAGTTTAAAACACAACGGGTAGAAAAAATAATAGAAAATTTAAAGGCGGGCGTGTACAGACAGGAAAATCCAATCCAGGTTTTGGAAAAAGCATCCCATATCTATCCGGAACCGGAGATTTTTTTTATTGAGGGTCAGTTATTTTTGTTTATATTTGATCAAACATCCAATATTGAATTTGCTGAAAATGCAATCGCTGCTTATAAAAAAGCGATTGAACTTAATCCCTATTCTACACAATATCACAGGGCACTTGCCAAAACCCTGGCAAGGATCAATAGAAACAGCGAAGCAGAAAAGGAGTTTCTCGAGGTAATAAAAATTTATCCGACAAAGGCACTTTATAATCTTGAACTTGGGTTGTTTTATAAAAAAATTGGAAAACAGCAGCTGGCAAAATTTTATATAGAAAGGGCAAAAAATCTACCGGCAAGCAGCATTGACGAAGCTAAAATAATTAACCAGGAATGTAAAAATGGAAAAGATTTTTGAGATACAGGTTAGAAAGGTTGAAAAACCCTGCTATGTTAAGGGTGACGATTCCCTGAATATAAAACCAGGGGATATATGCATTGCTGAATTTGAAAAAGGAACCCAGGAAAATGCAAAGGTTTATAATATTTTTGAACCGGATCAGATAGAACCAAAAAATGTAATTCCAGGGAAGATTTTGCGAAAAGCCGATGAACACGATCTTTTGGTCATTCAGGAAAATGAACAAATGAAAAAAGATGCATTTAGAATTTGCAATGATAAAATTAAAGAAATATTGCTGCCAATGAAACTTATAGATGTAAGCTATTCTTTTGACAGAACTGTTATAACATTTTATTATTGGGCAGCAGGAAGGATTGATTTTAGACGGCTTGTAAAAGAATTGGCCAGTATATTTAATTGCAGAATAGAAATGAGACAGATTGGCCTGCGCGATGAAGCAAAGATAAAAGGCGGCTACGGAATATGCGGCCAGGAAATATGCTGCCTTAGATTTCTTACAGATTTTGAACCCATCACAATGAAACTTGTAAAAACCCAGGGTTTACCACTGGATATGAGCAAAATATCCGGCCTATGCGGAAGATTAATGTGCTGTTTAATCTATGAAAATAAAATGTATGAAGAAACCGAGGATGAAAAATGAAGTTTTATATCACTACACCCATCTATTACATAAACGCTGAACCTCATATAGGACATTGTTATACAACCATTGCCGCAGATTGCCTTGCACGATACCATAGAATAAAAGGAAAAAATGTTTTTTTTCTCACAGGAACGGATGAGCATGGAGACAAGATTGCCGAAGCGGCGAAGAAAAATGGAATTACGATTAAACAATTTACGGATATGATGTCGGATGTTTTTAAAAACATGTGGGAAACACTTAATATTTCCTATGATAGATTTATAAGAACCACAGAACCGCAACATATTCAAACAGTTCAAAATGTTTTCAAAATTCTTATGGATAAAGGCGACATCTACCCTGGAGAATATTCCGGATATTATTGTGTACCATGCGAATTTTTTATACCAAAAAACAGGATTGAACAAACAACGCCTGTATGTCCTGATTGCGGAAGACCGGTGCGGGTTTTAACAGAAAAATCGTATTTTTTCCGATTGTCCAGGTATGAAAAACCACTTCTTGAATATCTTTCAAAAAAACCTGAAATGATTCAGCCGTCGTTCAAACTGGAAGAGGTTAAAAATTTTATATTACAGGGACTTACTGATTTATCCATTACAAGACAAACATCATCATGGGGCATAGAATCTCCTACCCCGGAAAAATATGCGGTATATGTGTGGTTTGACGCGCTGTTGAATTATCTTACAGCAGCAGATTTTAAGGATGGCAAACCAGGAGAATTCTGGCCTGTTGATGTACATCTTATCGGAAAGGATATTTTGAGATTCCATACAATAATATGGCCCGCTATATTAATGGCTCTGAACATTCCTCTGCCTGAAAAAATTTTTGCACACGGATGGTGGACAATGGAAAATGAAAAAATGTCCAAATCCAAAGGGAATATTGTAAATCCGCTTGATCTGATAGCCCGCTATGGAACAGACAGTTTCAGATATTTTCTTTTGAGAGAGGTCCCTTTTGGCCTGGATGGAGAATATTCCGAAGAAAAATTCATAAAACGGTATAATAGCGACCTCGCAAATGATCTGGGGAACCTTGTTAATAGAACAATAAATCTTGTGGAGAAATTGTTCAATGGAATATTCCCCGCCAATACACTCAGCACAGAAATGGAACAATTGATTGATAATGTGATAACAAAGGTGGATAACTCAATGCTGAATGTATCATTTACAGACGCTCTGGATAATATCTGGGAGATTGTCAATACCCTCAACAGGCTTCTTGACCGGGAAAAGCCGTGGAATGCCCCATTGGAAACAGCAAAAGTTACAATTTCTCAATGTATATCAGGAATTTCTATTGTTTCCCTGCTTGTTTATCCTTTTATACCAACAACCTCAAAAAAAATATGGAAAATGCTTAATATCAATTTTAAAGAGGATAAAATTCAGATTAACAAGGATGTGTTAACAATGCCGCAGAACACAAAAACACAAGAAAGAGAAATACTTTTTATGAGGATAAAAACATGAAGAAAAAAAGCTCTGTGTTTAAAAGGGTCATGCTAAAATTATCAGGAGAAGCACTTCAGGGCCAGGGCGGATATGGAATTGATTCTTACTCCCTTATATCAATAGCAAAAGAAATAAGGGAGATTTTAGAATTGGGATGTCAGGTATCCATTGTAATAGGAGGGGGCAATATTTTTAGAGGAATTACAAGAGACGAAAAGGTTGTTGATGAGGTCACAGGCGATTATATGGGAATGCT
>CAZSTE010000035.1:0-9125 GCA_964609735.1 uncultured bacterium | reverse complement strand
TAAGCTTGGCTTCAATTTCTGATATTGTCTTTTCATCGGCGGTTTTGCATACATCTGCGCATCCGCCGCACCCAAGCAAAAACAGGTCTTTTTCTGAATCCACACACATCCTGATTTCTTCAAAGCTTTTCATTTCAGTGTAAAGCATAAATTTCTCCTTTTACCAGGACATCAATAAAACGGATCAATCGTTCTGCTATTAAATCAAAGTTTCTGTCTAATGTCTGGCCAAGCCCGATTCCCCAACCAATTGCTTCTGGCTGAATCCCAAAAAGAAAAATGCTTCCTCTGGATTGTTTCAGTCTGCGAATAAAACAAAATTCAGAAATAAATCTTCCATTGTGCAGGGAATGTTCAGGATAATCTGTAAAATCCACATCCTCCCATACAGCGCACTCCCCCGGCAACAAACCCATTTCCACTGCATCAACAATCACAATATCCCTGTATCCCGATGCAATGGATAAAAGTCGCCAGTCTTCTACGCCAATCTCCTGGATTTCAATGTTTTTGATTCTCTTTTCTTGCAGACGCCGGCATAGGTAAACACCTATGCCATCGTCTTTCATCAGAATATTGCCAAGTCCAGCAATAAGTATATTCACATCCATAGATAAAATTTTTTTGCGCTGATTTTCTGGGTATGTTTCAATTGCACCGCGCATGCCAAACATGGATCAAACGAACGGATAATCCGCAGTGCCTCAACCGGTTGATTGTCATCCTTTATTTTTAATCCTATAAGCGCCTGTTCCAGAGGACCCGGATTATTAAAATTATCCATTGGAGAACAATTCCAGGTGGTTGGAGAAACAACCTGGTAATGCGCAATCTGTTTATCCTTAATGCTAATCCAGTGGCCCACAGCCCCCCTGGAACCTTCTGTAAAACCCATACCTTTAGATTCTTCAGGAATTTCGTATTCAGTATAAAAAGCACCCGCTGTATCAATTGCCAATACCCATTTTTCCACCTGTCGAAGCAACAGTTTACATTCAATTCCTTTGCATAAATATCTTCCAATCACTGAAACAATATCATTTAATCGCAGGCCTGTTGCATTGAGAACATTCTGCAAGGCATCCTTCCATGGCTGAATACCCTTTGCATTTGCGATTAGAACCCTGGCAAGAGGGCCCACCTCAAATACCTGCTGTTTATATCTTGGGCTTTTTAACCAGGAATATGCCTTTTCTTTGAATGGGTCTGGCTGTGGAAAATTATCTGCTGGACTACCGGTATCGCCCTGATACCAGGAATATTCAACCGCCTCTGTAATGTTTCCCATGTCAATATCATTTATATTATTGGACGCGATTGAATAAACCCCTCCAGGCTGGAATTTTTTCATTCCTTGCGAATCAGGCATAGGAAACGCGCCATAGGCAAGAAAATTTTCACAGCCCTTCCCGATTGTGGAATATTCTGGATAATATCTTACAAGATCTGCCAAATCCTCCATATAATAGGAATTAACAAATTCGGAAATCTGTTTTATCTTTCCAAGGTAATTTTCAATCTTTCCCGCATCAACAGGATGGCTAACGCCGCCGGGAATAATCCCACATTGATGCGGCATTTTACCGCCAAATATGCTAAGGGCTTCCTGAGCAATCCTTCTTATATCAAGGGCTTTCAAATAATGCTCAACCATTCTCTGATTAACCTGGTCTGGAAACCTGCAATCTGTTTGTTCTGAATCAAACGGGCCCTTGCCACTGCGTTGTAAAAACCTGGCAACAAGGTCGATTTCAGGGCTTGCGCCTTTTTTAATCCTTGCAACATCAATGTAGTCAAGGAGGGCAAGATGATAAAAATGAAGGATGCTATTGTGGATATGGTTGGTTGCATGAATAATGTTCCTTACCAGCCACGCATTTACAGGAATCCTATCACTAATTCCAAATGCAGAATCAAGACACATTGAAGAAGCCATCCCATGAGCAACAGGACATACCCCACATATTCTTTGAGTAATCTGACTTGCGTCGCAGGGATGATGGCCAATCAAAATCTGTTCTATTCCCCTATAAAGCATGCCGCTGCTTTTTGCAGCAACAATTGTCTTATCCTCTATTTCCAATTCCACGCGGAGATGTCCTTCAATCCTTGTTACAGGGTCAATTAATATCTTCTTTCGCATGTTATTCCCGTTGTTTTAATCCTTTTTCAGTTTTTCAAAAAATGGAACCATTTTATCAGGAAAATCAGATTCAACGCATCCAAAACAAGGAGCGCCGTTTTTTATAAGCCAGTTGGTACCGCCATTCCATTGCCGCAATGGACAATCGGCATTTGTAAAAGGCCCTTTGCAGCCAAGCAGGTAAAGACATCCCTCTTCTCCAAACCTGTAGGCGAATTTCCCTTTGTCAAAAAATGGCCTTCGCGGACAGTTTTCGTGTATCAATTTTCCATAAAAATCCAATGGCCTTGAAAGATCGTCAAGCAAAGGAAAACCCTTATTCAACAAATGTACAATTGTTCCAATAAACCAATCAGGATGTGGCGGACAACCAGGAATGTTAATCAGCGGTTTTTTTATGTTAAATTTTTCGCAGGCCTGTTTCACACTAATGCATCCGGCAGGATTAGGGGATGCTGAAAATATTCCTCCAAAACAGGAACATGTTCCAAGAGATATAATAGCAGACGCTGCTGAGGCAAGTTCCTGAAACCATTGAAGAAGGGTTTTTTCTCCAACCCTTCCATATATACCCTGGTCCTTTGATGGGATAGAACCTTCAACAACAAGAAAAAAATCCTTTTTTGTTTGTTGCTGTTTTAACACCTCAATTGCTTTTTCGCCTGAACCTGCCATAATAGTGGGTTGAAATAAAAGACAGATATTATGGCCTGGAACAATCTCATCAAGAAGAAGATTATTAATCTTAAAAGATGATGAATTCAAAACCGATATTGTGCAACCTGTGCAACTGGACGCCTGTAACCATATAACCTGTAAGCTATTCATTGTTCCCCTGGTTAGACAAAAATTATAGGTTTATTATACGCAGAAATCCTTTCAGTGGCAAATGAAAATTTTGGTTTTAAATCAATAAAAAATTTCTTTCTATCTTTTTTGCGTTTTCAATATCCTGTGGCGAAAATTCAAATCTTTCAAAAGGATATTCAAAGAATTCTTCAAATCCCTTAGTAAGAAGCGCTGCGAGGGTTTCAAAATCCGGCACCTGGTTTAATATCTCAGAAAGGCATATAATCTTTGTAAAATCAGGCCTGTGAAGAAATATATTTTCCCAATATTGTTTCTGAATATCAATAAGCAGACTTCCATGTTGCAAAAATGATGCGCCATCCTTTCTCTGGGCGCTACCTATAATTTTCTTCCCAGAAATAACAAGGTCGTGTCTTGTTGATAAAGAAAAACAATCCCTACGGGTAAGGGACGGTTCTTTACCAATTGATATACCACGCCATTTAACATCAATACCGAGTTTTTTAATGCCGCAGGTAAGCGCGCCGCAAATTTTTTCATACGAAGACAACGGGGTTGGGAAAAGGATTTCATCGTTTATTGATGAAAAGCTATATGTGATTTCCCTATCATGAAAAATAGCGCTGCCCCCTGTGATTCTTTCCACAACAGGAATATTGTTTGTCTTGCAAAATCCAACATCCACGATATCTTCAGGCCTTTGATGGGCACCGAGGGAAACCGCCGACGGCTTCCATGTGTAAAATCGCAGTATGGCGGTATCCGGCCTTGTCCTTGCGATATTCCACATGATGCTGTCAAGCGCCATATTCATTGATGGCAAAACATCCTTTGTGATAATCACAAACCAGTATTTTTTCATTTAACAAAAAGAAACCAGATTAAAAATGTTTAATCTTAGCCATCCGGGGGATTTGCATGTAAATATATATTTGAAACCATTCAAACCCTCATTTTTTCAGGTTTTTTGGCGGAGAGAGCAGGATTCGAACCTGCGGTGCCCAAAAGGACACATCCGCTTTCGAGGCGGACGCTTTCGTCCACTCAGCCATCTCTCCTTGTTTAATCCTATCCTTTGTGTATATTCTATCTTGATTAACCATTTGCGCCAAATAACCTGCAGCAGATTTTCCTGATTTTTAAGAAACAATCCCTATGTAATATATTTTATTTTATTATTAAAAGGTGATAAAATACTTCAAAACTTTTCTTTTTTCCATCAATAGAGGGGGCTTTCCATGTTAGAGAACTTTTTTTTACCGCATTCAATCGCTGTGGTTGGCGCATCGAGAGAACCAGGCAAACTTGGATTCCAAATTCTTCACAGCATCCTTTCAGGAGGATATTCTGGAACGGTTTATCCTGTTAATCCAAAGGCATCTGAAATTGCAGGTCTTAAATGCTATCCAGACATATCAAGCATTCCTGATGTGCCTGAACTTGCGGTTATTGTTGTGCCTGCAAAATTGGTTGGTTCTGTCATTGAGGAATGCGGCAGAAAAAAAACAAAGGCAGCAGTGGTTATAAGCGCCGGTTTTAAAGAAAGCGGATCTGAAGGGATAAAAAGGGAACAGGAACTTATTGATATTTCAAAGAAATATGGCTGCAGAATCATTGGCCCGAATTGTCTTGGAATAATTGATACCTATTCTGACCTAAATGTATCGTTTGCGCCTTTGATGCCGGAAAAGGGAAGCATTGCTTTTATATCTCAATCCGGCGCTCTTATAAGCGCGGTGCTTGATTGGGCAAGAAAAGAAAAAATTGGATTTTCGCGTGTTATCAGTATGGGAAATATGGCGGATGTTTCTGAAACTGAACTGATTGAGGCATGTGCTGCTGATGAACGAACAAAGGTTATTCTTTTTTATGTTGAAGGCGTAAAAGATGGTAGAGAATTCATAAATAGGGTTTCAAAAATCACCCACAAAAAACCGGTTATTGCAATAAAAGCAGGTTTAACAGGATCTGGTTCAAAAGCAGCATCTTCTCATACAGGCAGTTTAGCAGGAATGGCAGAGGCGTATTCCGCCGCATTTAAAAAAACAGGCGTGCTTCAGGTTTCAAATATGGAAGAGCTTTTTGACCTATCACTTGCATTTGCCTATCAGCCAATAATAAAAGGCGACCATGTGGCAATCATAACAAATGCCGGAGGCCCTGCTGTTGTTGCAACAGACGCTGTGGAAAAAGAAAACCTCAAGGTCGCATCGTTATCAGAAGAAACCAAGAATGTTTTAAAAAAGAACCTTCCCCCAGCAGCAAATATCCATAATCCTGTTGATGTCCTCGGTGATGCCACAGAAGAAGGATATAAAACAGCCCTTGAAAATGTGATAAAAGACACAGCCGTTGATGGCGTTGTTGTTATTGTTACCCCGCAGAGGGTCACCAGACCTCTTGAAACAGCGCAGGCTGTTGTTGAAAACGCAAATAGATACAAAAAAACTATTGTAACAAGTTTTATGGGCGGAGTTTCTGTTGAAACAGGAATTGATTTTTTACGGCAGAGCAGAATACCAAATTATGAATTTCCTGAAAGGGCTGTAAGAGCGTTAAAAGGCATGGTGGATTACAACAGAATCCTAGATAGAAAAGAAACTGGATACAAAGAAATTGATGTAGATAAGACAAGAATTTATGAAATATTTAATTCAGTGACAAAAGCCGGAATATACAATTTAACCGATGTTCAGGCAAGGGAAATTTTTGAAGCCTACGGCATCAAAGGGCCAAAGAGAATTCTTGCAAAAGATGCGCAATCAGCAGCACTGGCTGCTGAAAAAATTGGATATCCTGTTGTCGCAAAAATTGTCAGCCCTGACATTCTGCATAAAACCGAATCCGGTGGGGTTAGAATAAATATAACAGGTCCTGCTGAAATGGAAAAGGCATTTAATGAAATCATATCTTCTGTAAAAACATATTCAAAAACAGCGCGGATTGAAGGGGTTGAGATACAGGAAATGGTCAAAGGTGTTCAGGAACTTATCATCGGCGTCAAAAAGGATATCCAGTTTGGACATCTGATTATGTTTGGACTTGGCGGCATATTTGTTGAGGTTTTGAAAGATGTCACATTTGGAATTGTTCCTGTTGGCCACGAGGAAGCCCTTAATATGATACAGGAAATAAAAAGCTATAAACTCCTTACCGGATTTAGAAATCTTCCAGAGGCAGATATCCCCGCAATCGTTGATACAATAACGAGGATTTCCAAATTATGCGAGGATTTTCCTGAAATTAATCAACTTGATTTAAATCCTGTGGTTGTAAAAAGCAAGGGTAATGGAGTTGTCATGGTTGATGCAAGAATTATTCTTGAATCCAGGACAGATTAACATATAAATTGGTTAAGCGATATTCAAAATAAATTTTTTCTATAAAAGCGTTTTATCTGAATATACAGGCGTCCCGCGGTAAAAAGTACAGAGAACCTTTCCTGTTAATTCCTTATTAAGAAAAGGGGTATTTTTGCTTAATGAGTGGATATTCTTCTTTGTCAGCGTCCAGCGGGCTGACGGATTAAAAATCACACAGTTTGCTTCTGAATTTTTAGAAATGGTATTTGCCTTGTAATGTAATATTCGCGCAGGGCCGGATGTCATTTTTTCAATAATCTGCATCGGCTTAAGTCCGTATTTTACAAGACCCATTGCAAGAGGAAGGGCGGTTTCAAAGCCAATCATGCCAAATGGCGCATTTTCAACACCAGAACCTTTTTCTTCTTCAGAATGAGGAGCATGGTCGGTCACTATCGCATCTATAATATTTTCCTTAATCCCTTTTACAAGCGCCATGATATCCTGTTGGGTTCTTAATGGCGGACTTACCTTTGCATTTGCATCATAATCAATAAGCGCCTGCTCTGTTAAAACAAGATGGTGAATTGCAACCTCGCAGGTTATATTTTTTAATTGTTTTTTTGCTTCCCTTACAAGTTCTACGGATTTTTTTGTTGTAAGATGCGCAAGATGCAGGTTTGCGCCGCTCAGACCAGCAAGAGAAATATCCCTGTAAACCATTATATGTTCTGCTTCTGGTGGAATACCTCTCAGCCCAAGCCTTGTTGAAAGAATACCTTCATTCATTACACCATTTTTTGTGAGAATCTGGTCTTCACTGTGGGAAACAACAATTTTATGCCAGGTTTTGCTGTATTCAAGCGCCCTCCTAAATATAAGAGAGTCCATCACACAATTCCCATCATCAGAAAATCCAACCACCCCAACATCAGCAAGTTCTCCCATTGGAGAAAGCAATTCCCCTTTTCTTCCAATTGTCACAGTTCCATATGGCAAAACCTGAATTGGGGCCTTTTTTGATTTTTCAACAATATAGGTTGCAACAACCTTGTTATCCACTGCTGGGTCGGTATTGGCCATGCAGCAGATTGTGGTAAACCCGCCTGACGCTGCTGAATAACTGCCTGAAAGAATCGTTTCTTCTTCCTCATTGCCCGGTTCCCGAAGATGACAATGCATATCAATAAGGCCGGGTAATAACCAGAGGCCTGTTCCATCAATCGTTTTATTTGCTCTTTTACGAATGCATTTCCCTATTTCAGCAAACGTGCCATTGGAAATGAAAACATCTTTTATCGCATTTATTTTGCTAACAGGGTCTATAATATGTATATTCTTTATAAGAATGTCCATTGATAATAATTCTAAACCAAAAAATGTCTTTTGACAAAAAATTGCTTCCGGATATAATTAAGGAAATGATACAAAATAAGTAGAATTTACAATTACAATATCTGAATATGTTTTTTTCAACGCGCATACGATACGGTGTAAGAGCTCTTGTGGAACTGGGCATGAATTATGATAAGGGCCCGGTGCTGTTAAAAACCATTAGTGAGAGGCAAAATATTTCTTTGAAATACCTGGATCATATATTTACCAGCTTAAAAATAAATGGTATTATCAAAAAAATAAAGGCGAAAAAGGGGGGTTATTTACTCAACCGCGCGCCAGAAGATATTACACTTTACGATATTATTGAAGCCATTGAAGGCATAATCCAAATAGCCTGTCTTAATAATTCGCAGATGTGCGAAAGGTCAGATATCTGCGGTGCAAAGATTTTGTGGAAAGATGTGAATGATAAAATCAATGAGGTTCTTAAAAGCATCACACTTGCCGATTTTTTAAAAGCAGAAAAAAAATTGCAACATGCGGATGAACACATGATGTTTTCAATATAAGGCTGCATTGTGGGGGAGGATAGATGAAAACCATTCAGGAGATAAACGAAAAAATAAAACAAGGAAAGGCTGTTGTGGTTACTGCTGAAGAAATGGTTGATATTGTGAGAATAAAAGGAGAGTCAAAAGCAGCAAAAATGGTTGATGTTGTTACAACAGGAACCTTTGGGCCAATGTGTTCCAGCAGTATTTATTTAAATTTCGGACATTCCTCTCCACGGATAAAAATTGGCGGAGGAACATGTCTATTAAATGGGGTTCCTGCCTATACAGGACTTGCGGCAGTTGATGTTTATCTCGGCGCCACAGCTCTTCCTCCAAACGATCCCGGGAATCTTTTTTATCCAGGAGAATTTAGTTACGGCGGAGGACATATCATAGAGGAGCTTGTAAGTGGGAAATCCGTGCTTCTTGAGGCGACGTCTTATGGGACAGACTGCTATCCCAGAAAGCATATCCGGACATATTTTACATTGAAAGACATAAACGAGGCTGTTCTTTTTAATCCGCGTAATTGCTATCAAAACTACAATGTGGCGGTTAATGCTTCAGAAAGGATGTTATATACCTATATGGGGATACTTAAACCGAAATTTGGAAATGCGAATTTTTGCTCGGCAGGCGTGCTTTCACCTCTTTTAAGAGACCCGGAGTATTGCACACTGGGCATCGGCACGAAAATATTCCTTTGTGGAAGCTGTGGCTATATTGTCTGGCATGGGACACAACATAATCCTTGCGTTGAAAGAACCCCGGAAGGAATCCCAAAACAACCCGCAGGTACACTTGCTGTCATTGGAAATCTGAAACAGATGAATCCAGAGTTTATTAAGGGCGCATCCTTTGTTGGATATGGTGTTACTCTTATTGTAGGAATTGGAATTCCCATTCCTGTTGTTGATGAAAAAATTGCATTTTGGTGTGGGTTGCCAGCAGAGAAAATGTTCGCGCCGGTTGTGGATT
>CAZSTE010000034.1:0-9503 GCA_964609735.1 uncultured bacterium | reverse complement strand
AGATTATGACTATTTATATTCTTTATAAATATTCATCATTTCTTTTTGCATCATTTGTGGGTTGTCTTTATATTTTTTCTGAATATCCTGAAGATAAGGTCTTAATTTTTGCATCTGTTTCATTGACCTTAAACTGCTTTTTGTGAGAGGAAAAAATATTATTTTAATAAAAACAGTCAGAACAATGATTGTCCATCCCCAGTTGGGAATAAATTTGTAAATTGTGTTAAGGATGGAAAATATGATTCTGCCCACAGAAACAAAAAATCCGGTTCCGAATATTCTCATATCTGTAATTTCATTTCTTGCCACAAAATAATCAGAAGGTCCGATATAACACATAAGCGGAAAATTCCTGGATTGGTCCGGTAGAAGTTCAAAGGATGGAACTCTTAATGCCCATGTTAATTGTGATGTCCTATTTTCAATGCTAAACTCAACAGGATTGTCAGTTTTAAAATAATAGAGTTGGTATCTTGTTTTTACTGTGCAGACATTGCCTGAAATTTTCTCTTTCATCTGTTTTGCGGCATTAAATCTATATGGTTTTCCTCCATTGGTAACAAGACACTCAACAGAAGCATCTTCCGGATGTTTACGGTCAAGTATAATGGAACCGAGAAATAGATTTATATCAGGGACAATAAGTTTTTCTTTTGAAAGATTTTTTATTTCTAATTCAACATTCCAGGTATACCTTGAAGGTAAAACATGTATCCTTTTTTCAATTTCCATCTTGTTTTTTACACCCCGAAGAATCAATGATTTCTCTTTTGAATCAGAAACAACTGTATATCTTACCTGTTCGGTTGCTCCATTATAGATATCAAGAAGCGTATTTCCATTTTTGAAAAATGTAAATCTTTCTTCTCCCGGTCTTGCATAGTTAGGAAGAGAGAAAGACACAATTTTCCCGCCAAGTAAATCCAGATTTCCTGTAAATAATTCATTTCCAAATTCAATCTGGTTGTCTGAAATAATATAGTCTGTTTCAGGAATAACCTGGGTTGTTGATTCGGTTTGAACCGGTTTTTTTACTTGCGTTTCTTGGGGTTTTTCGTTTTTTGGCATCATAGTGAATAAAATAACAACCACAAGAGCAAGTGTAAATGCAAGCATCACCCTGGTTTCTTCTTTCATTTGTTTATTCCTTCCGGTAACGGATCATATCCGCCAGCATTAAAAGGATGGCATCTGGCTATTCTTCTAACAAATAGGGCAGTTCCTTTCAATAATCCAAATTTTTCCAGCGCTTGTATAAAATAATTTGAACAGCTTGGATAAAACCTACACTTTCTTCCAAAAATTGGCGATAAAACAATCTGATAAATACCAATAACAAAAATTGTGGATTTTATAATGAAATTTTTTTCAGGATTTTGTTCCATTCCTTTTCAATCTCCGTATCTGAAAGTTTTACAAGGTTTTTTTTTAATCTGATAAAATAATCCCCTTTTTGAGGGCATCTTTTTATAAGTATTCTGAAATATCTTTTTACCCTGTTTCTGGCAACCGCATTGCCGCAATAAGCGCCTGCCTGAAATCCAATCTTCATATCTCCAGCAGGCCTATTTCTATAATAGAGGGTAAAATGTTGACTGCTTAATATTTTAGCCTTCTGTTTCGTGATATCTTTCTTCATATGGATACAATTTTTCTTCCTTTTTTCCTTCTATTTGAAAGAACCTTTCTTCCTGAATGGGTACTCATTCTTTTTCTAAAACCATGAACCTTTTCCATTTTTCTGTTATTTGGTTTAAATGTCACCGACATATATCCCCCTGTTTATTTAAAATGGTGTAATTATCCTGTTGGTTTTTGTTTCCACCTATTTTCTTCCTGAATTCTGCATTATCCTCTTATCCAAACCATTTTTCTGTGGTCCTTCTCGGACACAGATATATGGAGAGGAAACAATTCAGGTGAGCATAAACAATTACCCATGGGTTTACTCCTATTATATCACAGGATAAACCTCTTGAGAAAAAATACCTGTGAAATTTTGGGAAAAATACGATGATATAGATAAAAAACATTTTTAGTTAACATACAGATAGAAGTATCAAAAAAGCATGAATAGGGTTTATTTGTATTTATTAAGGTACTCTCCAATATAGGGAAAGAAATTCGAATGCATTACAACAACATTATCATTTAGGGTCTTGATTTATAACCCTAATAAGAAGCAGAATTTGAGTTTTAAGAGAAGGAAAAGTAGAAACGGGAAAGAAAATTTTTGATAAAAGAGGATAAAAATGAGACAAAAATTTTTGAAGTGTTTTTTTTGAGAAATATCTCTTGTTTTTTCAATTCTGGTGATGTTTTTATCAGTAACTTATGTTAATGCTCAAACAATTAACGACCAGTGGTTGGATGGGTTAAAACCTTTGGAATAAGTTCTTCTTCTGATGATTATTCGGTACAACAAACAACCGATGGTGGATATATAGTTGGAGGGTGGACTTATCTTGGCGATAATAAAGGAATAGATTTCTGGCTAATAAAATTAAAAGAGAAGTTAGTTGGAAAAAGGGATATAAACGAAGAGGGAGAAATAGATATTTCAGATGTAATTTTAATATTAAGAAAATAATAGTTAGAGTGATGTAGTATAACAAACAACGTGTATTTTAATACATTTTATTATTTTCTTTTTTTTAGTTCTCAAAGTGTCTATTCTGGAAACTACGTCCTATTTGGTTGCCATTTAATTTTCATCACCCTTACCTTAAAAATGAATCACATCTTTTTTATGCTAATAAAAAGAGTTGAAAAAATGATATTGACATTTTATCTTTTTAGGGGTAAAAACATTATTCAAGGAGGCAACTATAAAAATGGATATTGACCAGCAGGTTGATATTCCCATATCGGTTTTGGAAAAACTTGAAAAAAGAGGAATAAAATATTCAGAAATCAAACTTAAAACCACCGCAGACCTTGATTTCTATGGTAATCCAGCTGTAATATGGGTTTTTGTCACTGAAACGAAAATAATTATTATTCCAGAATCAGGTTTCCATGAGGAGATTGAGCTTGAACTGGCGAGAATAAAAAAATTGAAGGTGAGGGCCTCTGTTGGCAGTGCCTATCTTCAAGCAAGGGTGGACGATTTTTTTATTGACCTGGTTAGATTTACCAATGGGCTTCGATATCGATTCAGCCGTTTAATTATTCAGATTGAGTTTTTAAAACAACGCAAACCTATTTCCGCTCAATGTCTTAATGAACCCCATCCTATGGTATGTCCTGTTTGTGGATTACCTCTTCAAACAGAACAATCCAATTGTCCTCGTTGTGCACGGCAGGGTCCTATTATGTTAAGGGTGTTTCAATTGCTTGGGTCTTATCTTCACTGGATTGTTATTGTGTTGCTTTTGATGTTTTTTTCTGTGGGTTTGAGTCTTGTTCCACCAAAGCTTACTCAGCTTCTTGTTGATGAGGTTTTGACTACAAGACGGCATATAGACTGGCTTATATGGATTGTTGTCGCTTTGGTTACGGCAGAATTAATGCGCGCATTAATAAATATGCTTGTTGGAACATTGACAACATCCATTGGAACATCCATTACATTTGATCTGAGAAAACGATTATTTACAAAGCTTCAATCATTGTCTGTGGATTATTATGATCAACATTCGGTTGGGACATTGATGACAAGATTTTCTTCTGATGTTGAAGCATTCCACGGTTTTATAATTCAAGCAGGCCAGGGATTTCTACTTAATATATTTTTGGTTATTGGAATTGGCATTATGCTGTTTTTTTTAAATGTCCGGCTTGCATTTTTTGTTCTTATTCCCGTTCCTCTTGTTCTTTTTGGCACCTACTTTTTCTGGAGCAGAATATACCCGATGTATTTTAAATTCTGGGATAGTCAGGCAAAGATATCACACTTTTTGAATACTGTTTTATCAGGGATAAAAATGGTAAAAGCATTTGCTCAGGAAAATAAGGAAATAAAAAAATTTGAAAAAATGGCAGATAATTTAAAAGAAGCCAACCGCAGGGTTAATATTAATGTCGCAAAATTTAATCCACTGATGGCATTTCTTTTCAGCACAGGCGGATTGATTGTTTGGTATGCTGGGGGGAAAATAGTTCTTGAAAATCGCGGATTTACGCTTGGACAGCTTATGGCTTTTTTAAGTTATACAGGAATGTTTTATGCGCCATTGTCTCAAATGGCGCTGATGTCTAACTGGGTAAGCAGTTTTGTTACCGCAAGCTACAGGATTTTTGAAATTCTTGACACCGAACCGCATGTCAAGGATGTGTCTGATGCTATTAAAATAGACCAGATAAAAGGACACATCAGGTTTGAACATGTCACCTTCGGATATGACCCATATCAGCCAATTATTAAGGATATTTCTTTTGAAATCCAGCCAGGTGAGCTTGTTGGAATTGTTGGTAAAAGCGGTTCAGGGAAAACGACGCTTGTTAATCTAATTTCCAGATTTTATGATATTCAGGAAGGCACCATATATATAGATGATGTGGATATAAGAACAATCTCTTCATATGATTTGAGAAAACAGGTTGGACTTGTTCTTCAACAGCCATTTCTTTTTAGAGGAAGTATTGCTGAAAATATTTCCTATGGCCGTCCGGATGCGGATTTTAAGGAAATTCTCAATGCGGCAAAAGCGGCAAATGCCCATGAGTTTATTATGAAACTTTCAAATGGATATGATACCCAGCTTAAAGAGCATGGAGCCGGGATTTCTGGTGGGGAACAACAAAGAATTGGAATTGCGCGGGCTCTCCTTTGCAATTCTCCAATTCTTATTCTTGATGAAGCAACCTCTTCTGTTGACACTGAATCTGAAAAAAAGATTCAGGACGCATTGTCAATTCTGTGTAAAAACAGAACAACGATAGCAATAGCCCATCGTCTTTCAACCCTGATAGGCGCAGATCACATTTTTGTTATGGATGATGGAAGAATCATTGAATCAGGAACCCATCAAGAATTAATAGATAAAAGGGGTGTGTATTATCAACTTGTAATGATACAAACAAAATTGACAAACATAGAAACAGGGGCGCGATAAAATGAAAGAACAAATAGAAAGTCCAGAGGTTGTGTTTCTTGATCCACAAAAGATTAAAATTTTTCACACAGATTTTGGCACAATTCATGTAATGCTTGAAAACGGCTCTTTATACAGAGGAGTTTTTGCAGTGGCAGCATTTCCCGTTTCAAATCCAACAAGATATATTTCTCTTTTTTATTACGATGAAAAGGAGAAAGAACGGGAAATAGGAATGATTGAGGATATTAATAGTCTTTCACAGCAACACAGGGAACTTGTGAAACAAATACTTAAAAGACAATATTTTTCTTTTGAAATTCTTGCGATAAACTCAATTAAATTTGCGTACGGTCTTCTTTTTTTTGATGTAAAAACCGAGAAGGGAACAAGGCAATTTTCAATGAGATGGGAAGCAAGCCGGGCTATTGATTATGCGGGTAAAGGTAAAATCATTCTTGATATTTTTGAAGACCGTTATATACTGCCGGACCTGTCAAAACTTAGCCACAAAGAACAGGAATTGTTTATGAAGTATATATACTGGTAGTGAATATGTTCTTACTTAATAATATTTTTATAAGTTCAGAAATCCTTACAGCACGATTTGTCTGCAATATATCTCAATGCAAGGGTATGTGTTGTTGCGAAGGCGAGTGCGGAGCACCAATAGAATATGACGAGATTGAAATTTTGCAATCCACCTTTAATGAGACATTGCCTTACCTTAGAAAAGAGGCTATAAATAAGATAAAAGCAGAAGGCCTGTGGAAACGAAATATCTGGGGAGGTTATGAAATTTCTCTCTGTGATGATGCCTGCTGTATATATGCGTGCGAAAAAAACCAAACCGTTGTCTGCGCCATTGAACGCGCCTGGAAGGATGGTAAGATTGGATTCAGAAAACCTATATCCTGCCATTTGTATCCAATCAGGGTAAGAAAATTTGGGATATTTGAAGGACTTGTTTATGAACACTGGGATATATGCCAATTTTATAATGATGAAAAGGCGCCGCTACTTTTTGAATTTGTTTCAGAAGCGCTTGAAAGAAAATATGGACGCGATTTTGTTGAAAAACTGCGAAAAATGGCGCAAAAATTGACAGATAAGCGATGTAAATAATCCAGATATTTCAGGTTTTATTTTGTAATATTTATCATACCTTTTTATAAAAGGATTTAACGCACCCCGGTATTATAAAAATCGGCATTGTAAAAAAGAAGAATAATGTTATAATATCTCAAAATTTTTATAAATATGGTTGGATCTGACAGTGTTCACACGTAAGAAGGAGGAATATCATGTATTTTAATCTGGTAATGCTTGTAAGCATTGGAAGTATTATTATTGCATTTTTGTTTGCGCTTGAAATTTTAAAAAAGGATTCTGGCACCCAAAAAATGCAGGAAATTTCAAATGCCATCAAGGAAGGGGCAAATGCGTTTTTAAAACGTCAATACACCACAATTGCCATTTTATCAATTACACTCGCAGTAATAATATTTTTGATATATGCGCTTACAGGCAAGATTTCTTATGGCTGGCATACCTCAATTGCATTTATTCTTGGGGCTCTTTGTTCTTCAATTTCTGGTTTTGTGGGCATGTACATATCTGTTAGATCAAATGTCAGGGTTGCTGCATCTGCTGAAAAAAGCATGAATGAAGCTGTTGTGACAGCATTAAGAGGCGGAGCAGTATCAGGAATTCTTGTGGTTGCGCTTTCTCTTCTTGGTGTGGCAGGGATATTTTTACTTTATGGCGGTACTGCTAATCCTCTTGAGGTTCCTCTTTTAATCGTTGGTTTTGGTTTTGGCGCTTCTTTTGTTGCTCTTTTTGCGCAGCTTGGCGGGGGTATTTATACAAAGGCCGCTGATGTCGGCGCAGACCTTGTGGGTAAAGTGGAGGCGGGGATTCCAGAAGACGACCCCAGAAATCCAGCAGTAATTGCAGACCTCGTTGGAGATAATGTTGGTGATTGCGCTGGCCGTGGAGCCGACCTGTTTGAATCAACAGCAGCAGAAAATATAGGCGCAATGATCCTTGGAATTGCTCTTTATCCCATATTTGGTATTAATGGAATCATATTTCCACTTGTTGCCCGTGCATTTGGACTTATTGCATCAATTATTGGGGTAATGTGCGTAAAGGTAAGTGAAAACGAGGATCCAATGGGAGGATTAAATCGAGGGTATTTGATAACAACAATACTTGCCGCAGCGGGATTCTGGCTTTCAACAAAGCTTTTGTTAACCCAGTATCATACATTTTTCTTTCTTGCGGGATTGGTGGGGATATTAACAAGTTTTGCTTTTGTTTCAATCACCCAGTATTATACAGAATATAGATATAGGCCGGTAAAAGATATTGCAAGGGCGTCTGAAACAGGCCCTGCAACAAATATTATTACAGGTTTTTCTGTCGCTCTTGAATGCACAGGCCTTCCAATCCTTGTAATTTCTGTTGCGCTCTTGCTTGCGTATTATCTTGGAAGGGCAACCGGTCTTTCTGAAGGCGGACTTTACGGCACCGCAGTGGCAACAATGGGTATGCTTTCAACATGCGCCTATATTCTTGCGATGGATACCTTTGGTCCTATTACTGATAACGCAGGCGGAATTGTTGAGATGTCCGGGGCAAGCCAGAATATTAGAAAAAGAACAGACCGACTTGATGCGATTGGAAATACAACAAAGGCGTTAACAAAAGGATATGCTGTTGGCTCTGCTGCGCTTGCTGCGTTTTTACTTTTTTCCGCATATCTTGAGGATGTTCATCTTACCTCTGTTGATTTGACAAAACCTGTTGTTTTTGTTGGCGCCATGCTTGGAGCAGTGCTTGTTTTTATATTCTCCGCTTTTGCCATAAGGGCTGTTGGAAACGCCGCATACTATATTATTAATAATGTACGCAAACAATTTAAGGAAAAACCTGAAATTCTTGAAAATAAAGAAAAGCCTGATTATGCGCAGGCTGTTGATATCTGTACAAGAGGCGCCTTAAAAGAAATGATTTTGCCGGGATTGACCGCTGTGATAGTGCCGTTGATTATTGGGCTTTTTCTTGGCCCTGAAGCAGTTGGAGCAACGCTTATGGTGGGGACAATTGCCGGTATTATACTTGCGCTGGTTCTGAATAATGGCGGTGGAGCATGGGATAATGCAAAAAAATACATTGAAGCAGGCGCGTACGGCGGCAAGGGATCGCCAGCCCACAAGGCGGCGGTTGTTGGAGATACCGTTGGAGATCCATTCAAGGATACTGCCGGCCCATCTTTGCATGTTCTTGTGAAGCTTCTTTCAACATTAACACTTGTGTTTGCGCCATTGTTTCTTATTCTTCATTCTATAAAATAACCGGCTATACATTCTCTTTTTAAAAGGCAGATACACGGGTAAAGGAGCTTGTTGTTAATAGAATATTCAAATCTTAATGATGAAAGAAAAATTTTTCTTAACAGAGAATTGGCTGATATTCTTTATCTGTGTAGAAAACAGAAAATACCCATCCCGGAAATAAATCTATCAATAATAGATTCCACAAATACCTGTGAGTTACACCAAGAAATAAAGACAAAGATAAAAATCAGTGTCAAACCAGGGATACAAAATCCGGACAATGTTTTGGATTTTTGTGAACAAGAAAAAAACCTTCAAACAAGCCAATCCATTTTAAATAACAATATCCTGTGGATTATAGGAACTGGCGCAGAAGGCGCAATATATGGCTTTTATAATGCCATAAAAAAAATCACAGGAGTAAAATGGTATGGAATATCCGATTCTGATATTGGATTTACCTCGCAATCAGATCTAATCGAAACAATACATCGACCCAAATTTCCATTCAGGGGCGTTTGGTTTACACCATCACAGGGAAAACACAATTTTGCGAATAAATTTCTTAAATGGATGGTAAGAAATGGATGGAATCTGATTAACATAAATGCCTGGGGTTGGGATAAATACCCATTTAAGAATGAATTTATAAAAATGTGCGATATCTTTGGGATTAAACTTGCTGTTGGCTATCGGGAGATTGAATTTTTTTTGCCTGATTTGTTCTTTCAAGGGAATCTTAACAATAAAATGTCGCCATGCTATTCAAATCCGCAATTCCTTGATAAATTGGCAGATGGCATTTTAGATTTTGTTGAAAATCATCCTGAAATAGATATATTGTCTTTACAATCCTATGATGAATCCAATAACAGATGTCAATGCGATGGTTGTTTAAAAAAAACCCCTTATGAAGCAATGTATATGCTGGGACTTAAAATAAAAGAAAGAATAAAGAGATTTTTACCCATTGAGATATTATGTCCAGACATATTTTCTATGCCGTACAAGATTCTTCCAATTTCAAACAATACCTATACCTTATTGGTTGTTCCCCAAAAACAGGATAAATTTAATGAAACAATATCAAACATCCCAGAAACAAAATATTCTGATGCAGGTT
>CAZSTE010000033.1:0-9574 GCA_964609735.1 uncultured bacterium | reverse complement strand
ACACAAATTTGTTATGTGGTAAAAGAAAAGTCTGTATATGGAATTTTCATTGGCGAAGAAGATGCATGGTCTTTTGCTGCAGACCTATCGGCGCATTTAAATATAACATATCTTGATAAACCGTATAAAAGGGTTCTTTCAATGGCGCCTTCCATGTATGATGATATATGGACTGCTGGCAAATGCATGTACAAGTTGGAACCGATTGTTGCCGATGGTGGCACATTGATTATCTATGCGCCGCATATTAAAGAAATTTCCTATACCCATGGAAAACATATAAAAAAAATAGGTTATCATACCCGTGATTATTTTTTGAATCAATGGGAAAGATTTAAAAATTTTCCAGGAGGTATTCTTGCGCATTCAACCCATGTAAAAGGTATAGGAACATTTATTGATGGCGTTGAAACACCTCGGATTAATGTATGCCTTGCTACAAAAATAAGTAAACAAACATGTGAACAAATAAATCTTGATTATGTAAATCCTAACACCCTGGATATTTCTTCTTTTAAAAATAATGATTCGCTTATTGTAGAAAATGCGGGAGAGGTATTGTTCAGGTTAAAAGATGGAAGCATACCGGACATTGATATTCTTTATAGGAAACAAAATGAATAAGGCATTTTCATTGCAGTATCCGCAATTTAAGGTTATTGCCAATTCAGTGAAAAAACAGGGAAAGGATTATTTTTTTATGACAGAAAAAGATGGAGAAATGTACCTAGCAATAGGTAATAGATCGTTTCGCATTATTCAAAAAAAGGATGCCCCATCAATTCTCAAAAAAACATTTTCTTTTCTTAATCCTGTTCCTGCCGGACGAAAAAAATCCTTTGGATTTGGAGATAGAACAGGTTTTGCAACAGCAGGACATATAAAAGCGGTGAAAGGCACCAATTTTTTTCCGGTATTCGCGCAACAATCGGCAAGAGAATTAGAAAGAACAGGAAGAAGTTTTTCCAATGTGGTTGATGATGTGGTGATATGGTGTTTTACAGAAGGATGGTCAGAAGGATTTGGTGCGGATGCAGACCATGCAAAAACTATCGATATCCTTAATAACGCTATAGATTCTGGATATACATATTTCACCATTGATCCATCAGACAGGATAAAAAAACCGCAACATTTTTCCATTAAAGAAATTAAAAATCTTAATAGCTATATGAAAAATTACAGCGGAAAAACTATCAATATAGAAAACTTTTCTATTGTTTTTGAGGATAAAACAGTGGCAATGCTCGCTTTTATCTATGGGGATGCACTTGATTTTATTGAAGAATGCTATCGGTTTATCTATGATAAAACAAAAAGGTTTGATTTTGAGGTTTCAGTGGATGAAACGGGTATTCCGACAGATTTTCAGGCGCATGTGTTTATTGCTATGGAACTGCAAAAAAGGAAAATTGATTTTAATAGTCTTGCTTTGCGATTTCCAGGCAGATTTGAAAAAGGGATTGATTATATAGGCGATACAGAAATCTTTTCAAAAGAATTGATGATTCATAACAAAATAAGAAATTATTTCGGACCGTATAAACTTTCCCTTCATTCGGGAAGCGATAAATTTTCAATCTATCCCATTTTTAATAATATTGCTGGAAAAATGTTTCATATCAAAACCTCGGGAACCTCATGGATTGAAGCAATAAAAACCATTGCTGTTGTTGATAGAAATTTGTTTGTTGATTGTATCAATGAATTTATAAAACAGTTTGCAAAAAATTCAGTGTCCTATGAAATTTCTGCAGACATATCACAAATAGATGTTGACACAATAAAAAAAGAAAGCATTGATAAATTATTCTCCAATAAGCATTTAAGACAGCTTATACATATAAGTTATGGAACCCTTCTGGGTTGCGATACAAATAATATTTTGCGAAACAGATTTTTTGAAACACTTCGGAAAAATCTTCCCATGTATATTCAAATGGTGGAACAACATTTAAAAAATCATATTAAACTTTTATCTTGAAACAATAAAAAGGAGAGGAATAATGGAAAAGAAAAGATTTCCTTATGAGGAACTTCCAAAAACAGAACTTATGGAGTTAGAAAAATTTAGTCGTTTGTGCAGAAGGGATGTTCTTACAATGACAACCGTGGCAAATTCCGGACATCCGGGAGGTTCCATGTCGGCGATGGATATATACAATGTTGTATTCCATTATGCGGCCATAAGCCCTGTTGCTATTGATGACCCTGAAAGGGATAAAATTATTGTAAGTTTTGGCCATACCTCGCCTGGCGTTTATTCGGTCCTGGGCCGGCTTGGTTTTTTTGATATAGATATGGCCATTGCTTCTTTCAGACAAACAGGAAGTATATTTGAAGGACATATTGTAAGAAAGGTCCCGGGGATTGAATGGGGAACAGGAAATCTTGGGCAGGGCCTTTCAGCAGGATGCGGATACGCGCTTTTAGATAAGATAAACAATCGGCATTGCTTTACATTCGTTTTAATGAGTGACGGGGAACAAACAAAAGGGCAGATTGGCGAAGCAAGAAGGTTTGCTGCTAAATATAATTTAAATAAAATGAGGGTTATTGTTGATTATAATAGGATTCAGATAAGCGGATGCACATCTGATATTATGCCGATAAATATTAAGGAAAATTATATCGCGGACGGGTGGGATGTTATGGAGGTTGATGGCCATGATATTTCCGCATTGTATTCAGCCATAAAAAAAAGTTTAGAGGTGGAAAAGCCCATCTGTATTCTTGCACATACAATTATTGGCAAGGGTGTATCCTTTATGGAAAATAAATGTGCATATCACGGCAAAACGCTCAGTGAAACAGAATATATAAAGGCAGTCAACGAATTGGGATTAGAAGGAGAGATTGATAAATACAAAAAAATTAGAAATGAGAAAAAATACTCATTTCCCAAAAGAAGTTTTGATATGCATATTTCTATAAATGAAGGCCAACCAAGAACATATGAACCTGGAACAAAAATTGATAATCGCAGCGCTTTTGGAAATGCCCTGCTTGATCTAGGTACTGCAAATAAACAAAACAAAAAAAATCCCATTATTGTTTTTGATTGCGATCTTGCCAGTTCTGTTAAAACGGACGCCTTTGCAAAACAATATCCTGAAAATTTTTTCCAATGCGGTGTTCAGGAGCATCATGCAGCAACCCTTTCAGGAGCTGTTTCTGTCGGCGGCGCTATATGTTTTTTTGCGGATTTCGGAGTTTTTGGAGTAGATGAAACATTTAATCAGCATAGGTTAAATGATCAAAATTACACAAACCTGAAGATTATCTGCACTCATTTGGGTCTTGATGTTGGAGAGGATGGTAAAACGCATCAGTGTATTGATTATATAGGACTTTTCAGAAATATTTTTGGAATAAAACTCATTATTCCTGCTGATCCAAATCAAACCGACAGAATAATAAGATATGTTGCTTCTCATCCGGGAAATTATTTTGTTGGAATGGGACGATCCCACACAGAAGTTATTACTGATATAGATGGAAAAGTCTTCTTTGCAAACTCATATAAATTTGAATATGGAAAAACAGATATATTGCGGGAAGGAAATGATGCAGCTATTTACACAATGGGCGCTCTTGTTCCACGCGCCATTACAATTTCCGACACGCTTAAAAAAGAAGGAGTAGAGGTTGCTGTTATTAACTGCAGCTGTCCGGTTGCTATTGATGAAAAAGCTTTACAATATGGACTGCAAACAAATCTGATTATTTCCTACGAGGATCATGTGGTTGATTCCGGTCTTGGTATGACCCTGGCTGGTTTGATTGCTGAACAATCGGTAAAAATAAAATTTCGCAGATTGGGTCTGCGCAAATATGGCAGTTCTGGAAATCCTGATGAATTATATGCCGAACACGGACTTGATTCTGAAAGTGTGAAAAAATTCATAAGGGAAACAATAAAAACAAAATAAATTTAAGAATTCTAAGGGGGCTTTTATGAAATGTTCAAACAGGGATATAAACCTTAAAAGATGCGTCTGCACATATCCATACTGTCAAAATCACGCATTATGCTGTGAATGTGTGGCGTATCATAGAAAAAATGGAGAAATTCCTGGTTGTTTTTTCCCTCCAGAAGAAGAAAAAACCTATGATAGGTCTATACATAATTTTATTAAGGCTTGGAATAACAACACGTCAAAGGATTAATACCAAAGCCATAGGTGTTTCCATCTTTTGACATATTGACTGACAAGACAGTTATTTCGTAGTACTATCAGTGTCTCAATGTTTTTTCTTGCCGATTGTGTATAATTAAAAGACCCAGTTAATACAATATTATCATCAATGATTAAAAATTTGTCATGAATGTTTTTAACAAAACAATCCCTTTTAATGTGAATAAAGGGCAATTTTTTTAAAAAGTAATATTCATTGGAAACAGGATTTTGTGATTTTTCAAATATGCCGTATGTCTTTATTCCCTTTAATCCAGCGCGACATATTTCTTGTCCAATGGCGTCAAGGGTAAAAGAAAACATGGCAAATCTTATCATTTGGCGCGCCTGTTTGATGTGATTGTTAATTATTGAAAGACAATCAGACAAAGGAGAAAAATAAATTTCAATATAATCCTTTTTTAAAAAATAACAATCTGAGAGAGAAAGATTTAACCATAAATGCATAAAATTGCGAGAAAAAAAATCTGCTATTTCTTTATCATCAATAAATAAAATATTGTTAGAATCCCATCCGAGTGATGAGTCTGTAAAATTCGCAGAACCGACAAAAACGCAATTTCCATCTATAATAGCAAATTTTGCATGTAAAATAGAAGATTTTTTCTTCCATATTTTAACAGGAATGTTGTTTGACAAATAAGGAGTAGAAAATTGCAACAACATCTTTACATCAACGCCATTTTTTACACATTTACTAAGCGTATCATTTGCCTCGGGCCAGTTAAATGTATAACTCGCAATATAAACAGATTTTTTTGCATGTTTAATGCTTTCCAATATTATTCTATCAACCTTATGGTCCGGGGCAAAATAAACCCGAATATTTTCGGCATGAACGAAAAATGTCAATATGAATATCAATACCCCTATAACGAGTTTTATTTTACCCATGATGTTTTATTTTATTATTCCCATTTACGGCTGTCCAATAAAAAACATATCTATGAAAAAAATTATTTTTACCTTTATAATAAACCTAAAAAGCAGAATAAGATATTTCCATAAAAACACAAACTGGAGTAAAATAATAAAAATTGATGCTTTAATTGAAAAAGGAGGTTTCTTTGAAGGCTGCAATTTTTCAAGGCCCGCAAAAAATACAAGTAGTTGAATGGCCTAAACCGATATGCGAGGATAGTGAAATTTTGATCAAGGTCCATTATTGTGCTATATGCGGCACTGATGTAAGAACCTTTTTCTATGGCCATAACAAGGTTATTCCACCCGCTATCATTGGCCATGAAATCAGCGGAGAAATAATTGAGATAGGTAAAAATGTCAAAACAGAATTAACATTAGGTCAAAAAATTGTTCCTGTTACATCTATTGGGTGCGGCATCTGTTATCTATGTAAAAGGAATTTGTTTAATCTCTGTCCGGAAACAAAAGCACTTGGATATTTTTATTCTGGTGGTTTTGCAGAATATATGGTTATTCCCGAAACCGCAATAAAACAAAAGGCCTATATAATATTACCGGAAAATGTGTCAACCCTCAACGCTTCTATTATTGAACCCTTATCCTGTGTTATAAATGCCCAAAACTATCTAAACATTCAGAAGGGTGATAATGTAACAATATATGGAGCAGGTCCAATAGGATTTATGCATGCTGTTCTCGCCCGCGCGTCTGGCGCAAAAAATGTTGTAATGATAGACCCCGCATTTGATAGATTGAAAAAATTTGGTTCTCTTTTTGAAGGGCTGATTTTTTTGGATCCTCGTGGCGAGAATATAATAAAAAGAATAAAGGATATTACAAATGGTTTTGGATCAGATGTTGTTATTACAGCATGTCCTGCAAAAGAAGCCCAGATGGAGTCCTTTTCTATTATTGCTCCTCATGGCAGGATAAGTTTTTTTGGAGGCCTTCCAAAAAATGATTCAATAGTTTCAATTGACAGCAATATTATTCATTACAATGAAATCGCCGTTTTTGGCGCATTTGCTTCAAACAAGGATTCTTACCAACAGGCCGCGGATTTAATATCAAACAAAAAAATTGACCCTGCAAAATTTATTACAACGGTTATTCCCCTTGAAAAAATAGAGGAAGGTATTCGTCTTGTCAAAAATGGAAACGCACTTAAGGTTGTGGTGCAAATCTAAGGAGAAAAAATGGAGAAACAGGTTTTAAAAGATAGAATAACCATTATTACGGGCGCGGGAAGGGGCCTTGGCGAGGCATTGTGCTATGGCTTTGCGGAAGAAGGCGCAATTATCTGTCCATGGGATATTGATGAACAAAACCTTCAACGGGTTGCTCAATTTCTGGAAACCAAAAATGCTCTTGGAAAACCAGGGGTTGTTGACATCACAAACGAAAAACAGGTTGAAAATGAAATTGGATTGATAGAATCAAAATTTAATAGGATTGACATACTGATTTCAAACGCTGGAATACTTTATTCATACGAAATAACCGAATTTCCCGAACAGCAATGGAGAAGGATTATAGAGGTTAACCTTACGGGATATTTTATCTGTGCAAAGCATGCTGCCAGAATAATGAAAAAACAACGTAAAGGTGTCATACTTCAGATAAACTCAAAATCAGGCAAAAAGGGTAGCTACTGGAATAGCGGTTATGCCGCCAGCAAATTTGGAGGAGTGGGTCTTACGCAAAGTATAGCATTAGACCTTGCTCCTTTTGGAATAAGGGTTAATGCTGTATGCCCTGGAAATATTCTTGAAAGTCCTTTATGGCAAACAAGTTTGTTTCAGCAGTATGCAAAAAAATGGGGCATTTCAGTAGAACAGGTCAAACAAAAGTATATAGACCAAGTGCCATTGGGCAGACCTTGCACATATAAAGATGTGATAAATGTTGCAACTTTTCTTGCCAGTGACTATGCCGATTATATGACAGGCCAGGCAATTAATGTTACCGGCGGGCAGGAAATGCGATGAAAGAATCAAAGGACGAGATTTTTTTGAAAAAATGTTTTTCGCTTGCTAAAAATGGATGTGGCCTTGTAAGTCCGAATCCAATGGTGGGCGCTATTGTGGTAAAAGGAAATCATATCATTGGTTCCGGATGGCATAAAGCGTATGGATTGGCCCATGCAGAAATTGAGGCGTTGAATATGGCGGGCAAAAAGGCAAAAGGCGCAACACTTTATATCAATCTTGAACCATGCTGCCATTATGGAAAAACACCTCCTTGCACAGATGCTATTATGAAAGCAGGTATAAAAAAAGTGGTATTTTCAACCATTGATCCAAATCCTCTGGTTAATGGAAGGAGTGTTGCAATTCTTGAAAACAACGGTATCAGCGTCAGATATGGATTGCTTGAAAAACAAGCCAGCACTTTAAATGAGGCATATTTTACATATATCAAAAATAAAAGGCCTTTTATTTCTTTAAAGTGGGCAATGAGCATTGATGGCAAAATAGCAAATGAAAAAGGCCAGTCACAATGGATTACTTCTGATGAAGCAAGACGCTACAATAAAAAAATTAGGTTTGAATACGATGCCATATTAACCGGAATTAACACCATATTAAAAGATAATTCTCTATTTAATTATAGCGTACCTGGTTATGCTGTAAAAAAACAATTGTTAAATCATAAAAGATATTATAAGATTCTTCTTGATTCATATTTAAGGGTTCCTCCTTCATCAAATTTTTTTTCCCCGCCAACACGATTGATAATATTTACAAAAAAAGGAATTAATCTTAAAAACAGACAGTACGGCAATAACGTGGACATTGTTGAGGTAAATGAAACACAACCGGGTCTGCTCGATATCACAGAAGTTATAAGATATCTTTATAATATCGGGGTGGGCAAACTATTTGTTGAAGGAGGTACAAAGATTCTCACATCATTTTATAATCTAACATTATTTGACAAAATATACATGTTTATGGGGACCAAAATCATTGGAGGAGATGCTGTTTATCCTCCAGTTAAAGGGCATCTTATCCCGCTCGATTCGCCGTCGTTTCTATCCATTAAAAATGTTATCAGATTTTCAAACGATATACTTATTGTATTAAAAAATGTTCTCGGGAATAATTGAAGAAATTGGAATCATTGTTGAGAAAAAAGGGACAAACATAAAAAACATTGGCATAAAAGCCCGAAAAGTTTTTAATGATCTTTCTGAGGGAGATAGTATTGCTGTTGATGGCGTGTGCCTTACAGTGGAAAAAATAAGGATGCCTGTTTTTTTTGTTTCTCTCTCTAAAGAAACGACACAACGGACTACGCTAGGTACAATAATCTGCGGTTCAAAAGTCAATCTTGAAAGATCATTGAAATATGGTGACAGGGTAGGGGGCCATTTTCTTTCCGGACATATTGATTTTGTTTCACAGGTTTCCTATAAAAACACCAATGATAAAAATATGGTAATTAGAATTAAAATTCCAGAACCATCATTAAAATATTTTGTTCCACAATGTTCCGTTGGTATTGATGGAATTTCTTTAACTGTGGCTGAAATTCTTCACAATGAAATCGTTATATGGCTTATTCCTTATACAATTGAACATACAACGCTAAGGGATAAAAAAATCTATGATAACGTGAATGTTGAAACAGATATATTGTTAAAAGCGGTTATTGAAAATATGGCAAAACCTTCCATACAACGCTATGAAAAACTTAATAAAGAAGCAGTCCTATAAGATTTCCCCTATAGAAAACGCCCTTGAAGATTTTAAAAAGGGAAAATTTTTAATTGTTGTTGATGACGCCCGAAGAGAGAATGAAGGAGATCTTATATGTTCAGCGCAAAAAATTACCCCTCAACATATAAATTTTATGGCAAAATATGCAAGAGGTCTTATATGTGTTGCGCTTTCCTCCCAACGTATTCGCCAGCTTGATCTTTCGCCGATGGTGGATAAAAATACTGCTCTTTATCATACAAATTTCACTGTTTCTGTTGACGCGAAAAAGGGAGTTACAACCGGCATTTCCGCTTATGATAGAGCAAAAACAATAAAAACCCTTATTAATTCAAAAACAAAACCCTCTGATCTTGTAAGGCCAGGCCATGTTTTTCCGATAGCAGCAAAAGAAGGAGGGGTTCTGGTAAGAGCAGGCCACACAGAAGCTGCTGTTGATCTTGCAAAAATTGTTGGCCATTATCCGGCAGGCGTAATCTGTGAAATTATGGCAGACAATGGTTTCATGGCAAAGATGCCCGAACTTATGGAAATGGCGAATAGATACCATCTAAAAATCATTGCCATTGCGGACCTGATAAAATTTAGAAAACAACGTGAAAAACTTGTTGAAAGAGTTCTTTCTGTTTCATTGCCAACCAAATTTGGCCGATTTGAACTATATCTTTACAGAGATAAAATAGAGGGTAATAATCATCTCGCTCTTGTAAAAAAAACACAAAATAATAA